>JANMKM010000402.1:0-16418 GCA_031372035.1 Rhodoferax sp.
GAGCGAGTAAAACACCTGGGTCAATTTTGGGTCGGCATAACCTCTATAAGTGGGTCAGTTTTCGGTCGGCGTCAACACCCAGGACTTCAGGTCGCCATGATTTCGGCAAGCAGGGCCTCGCTGCGTCGCGCCAGGATGGACATGTCGCCGCCGACGGCGACGAAGTCGTAGCCCATCGTCATCAGTTCGCGGGCCTGTGCCGGCACGAAATTCAGGATGCCGGGTGCCTTGCCGGTCGCCTCGATGGCTTGCAGGGCCTGGGCGATGGCTGCCTGCACCTCCGGCGCGCCAGGCTTGCCATAAAGGCCCATGTTTGCTGCCAGGTCGTTGGGGCCGACGAACAGGCCGTCAACGCCGTCGATCGCACCGATCTCGGCAATCGCTGCCATGGCCTTCGGACTCTCGATCTGGACCACGATGCATTGCGCCTGCTGGTACTGCTGGCCGTAGTCCTTGATGCGGCCAAAGGCCGTTGCGCGCGAGGTACCGCTGACGCCGCGTATGCCCTGCGGTGGGTAACGGGTTGCCGCCACCGCCCGCTGCGCCTCGTCGGCCGACTGCACAAACGGCACCATGAACGAGCGCACGCCGGTGTCGAGCAGGCGCTTGAACATCACCGGGTCGTTCCACGGCACGCGCACCATCAACTCGGCCGTGCCGCCCTGTGCAGCCCGGATGTGATCGGCCACCTGTGACGGGTCCAGGCTGGTGTGTTCCATATCCAGCAGCAGCCAGTCGTAGCCGGAGCCCGCCAGGATTTCCGTGACGTTCGGGCTCTCCAGGGTAAGCCACAGCCCCGGCTGCTTCTTGCGGTCGCGCAAACCCTGCTTGAACACATTGGGACGCAGGGTGGGGGTCACAGATTTCATGGTGGCCGGCTTTCACAAAAAGGTTGGATGCAGCGTCAAAGCGCGCTGCGGACGGTGAAGCGTGGATGTGGCACACCTTGCGTCACCCTGCAGGTAATGCGATCAACGGGTCCGCACAGGCTACGCCCAATGGCCCGAAGTGCTTGAGGTTGCGGGTCAGTAGCAGCAAGCCAGCGTTTTGGGCCAGCGCTGCAATCGCTACATCGGCAAAACCCGGGTGGCAGCCTTGTGCCACGGCGGCATCAGAAATTTGCCCGGCAAGCCGGGCGGCCCGCGCATCCAACGGCAAGATGCGATCTGCAAAGGCGGCCAACAAGCCGTCCAGCCAGCGGTCAAGGCGGTCAGCCCGCTCAGTGCCACCGACGCGACGCAACTTGCCAATGCCTTGCGCCATTTCTGCCACAGCGACGGAGGGCAGAAAGAGTTCTTTGTGGTGCGCTTGCAGCCATTCGCCAATGGGCCCGGGCACAAGGGCCTCACGGCCCGGTGCCAGTGCAGACACCACGCTGGTGTCCAGCAGATACCCGTTAGCCAAAGTCAACGCCCCGCAGCGGCGTGGAGTCGCGCTCGGTCTTCAGTGGCGCGGGCAGACCCAACAGGTAGTTGGCCAGGTTGGGCATCTCCAGAGGATAGAGGCGCGCGCCATCGGCAACGGAAACGATCATCGCGCAGGGCTGACCGTGCCGGCTGACGAGCGTGGGCTGACCTCTTTCGGCGGCGGCCACCAGCGCCGAAAAACTGGCCTTGGCTTCACGAATTTGCACAATTTCCATAGCGAGTCTTACTGTGACTACATGAGGTCATTTTATGCGGGTTTGGCCTCCCAGTGCCATCGAGGTTTGCGAATGCCCGATCCGTTCGCTTCAGTCCACCTGCGCGCCAGAGCGCTTCACCAGCTGTGCCCATTTGTCGACCTCGGCCCGGTTGAAGGCAACCAGTTCCTCCGTGCGCAACGGGCGCTGCTCCACGCCCTGTTCGTGCAGCTTGCCCGCAACTTCCGGCGATGCCAGGGCCGCGGCCGCAGCGCGGCGCAGGTTGGCTAGCGTGGCTGGTGGCGTCGCCGCGGGGGCATAGAGCATGAACCAGGCAACCAGGTCGAAGTCTGGCAGCCCCAGCTCCTGCAGCGTTGCCACGTCCGGTGCCGCGGCACTGCGCTGGGCGCTGCTGGCGCCCAGCGCCCTCAGGCGGCCTGAGCGCACCTGCGGCATCACGGCAGCCGGGTGGTAGAACATCAAGTCCACTTGGCGCCCCATCACGGCGGTCAACGCCATCGAGCCTTCCTTGTAGGGCACATGGGTCATCTTCACGCCCAGGCGCTGTGCCAGCATCTCGCCCGCCAGGTGGCCCGAGGTGCCGTTGCCGGCCGACGCGAAGGTCAGGCCTTCGGGCCGTGCCGCCATGGCCTTCAGGTCGCCCAGCGTTTTCGCCGGCGAATCGGTTGCCACCACCAGCAGGGTCGGCGTGAAGCCCACCAGCGCCAGCGGCGCGAAGTCGCGGATCGGGTCGTACGGCAGTTTGCGAAACAGGGTGGCATTGATGGCATGCGTGCCCACCGTGCCCATCACGACCATGCGGCCGTCCGGCGCGGCCTTGGCCACTTGATCAGAACCCGTGGAGCCGCCGGCTCCAGCCTTGTTCTCCACCACCACGGTCTGCTGCAAGGCTTTTCCCAGCCCCTCGCCAACAACGCGGCTCACGATGTCGGTGGTGGTGCCGGCACCGAAGGGCACAACCAGGCGCAGCACGCCCTCGGTCGCTTGCGCGAACAGCACCGGAGAAGTTGCAGTAACACTGGCGCCAACCGCGGCGCCCAGCACCATGCGGCGAGAAATATGGATCGACATTCAATACTCCTTCAGGCTGCGCCGTGTTCGCGCCGCAGCATGTGTGCGGCCTGCACCATGCTGGCCAGCTTGCCCTGCGCCACCTCGCGCGGCAGGTACTTCATGCCGCAGTCCGGCGCCATCACCACGGCCTGGGCCGGCACATGCTGCAGCGCGCGCCGCACCCGCTCGGCGATCACCTCGGGCGTTTCCACGTTCATGTCTGACAGGTCGATGCAGCCAACGAGGATCTGCTTGCCCTGCAGTTGCGTCAGCACGCTGGTGTCCAGGTGCGACTGCGCCGTTTCGATCGACACCTGCTTGCAGCGGCAACCCGCCAGCTCTGGCAGGAACGAGTAGCCGCTGGGGCGTTCATGGATGATGGCCGCATAGCCGAAGCAGATGTGGACGCAGGTTGTGCCCTGCACGCCGTCCAGCGCCCGGTTCAGCGCGGCCAGGCCGTACTGGCGCGCCTTCTCGGGCCGCGCCTGCATATACGGCTCGTCGATCTGCACCACGTCCGCGCCAGCGGCGAACAGGTCCTTGATCTCGGCGTTCACCGCATCGGCATAGTCGAAGGCCGCCTCTTCCTCGTTCTTGTAGTAGTCGTTCTGCGCCTGCTGCAGCATCGTGAATGGGCCGGGCACGGTGATCTTCGTCATGCGCTGGGTGTTGCGCTTGAGGAACTTCAGGTCCTCCACTTCCACGGCGTGCATACGCCGGATCTTGCCGACGATGCGCGGCACCGGGTTGGGGTGGCCCGAGCGGTCCAGTCCCGTGCCCGGGTTGTCCAGGTCCACACCTTCGAGTGCAGTGGCGAAGCGGTTCGAATAGCTTTCGCGCCGGATCTCGCCGTCACTCACGATGTCCAGCCCCGCATCCTCCTGGAAGCGGATGGCGAGCAGCGTTGCGTCGTCCTGCGCCTGCGCCAGATACGGCTCCTGCAAGCGCCAGAGTTCACGCGCACGTACCCGGGGCGGGAAGCGTCCGGCCAATTTGGCACGGTCGATCAGCCATTCCGGTTGCGGAAAGCTGCCGACGATGGTGGTGGGAAACAGCATGGGTTTTCTCCTTCTTCAGATGTTCGTGAGGCCGGGGCCAACGGCATTGAGCGGTCCATTTCGTTCGTCTGGAGTTCGGCGGGCGAATCCGCGTTCAAAGGGCCGAGTCCGCGAGGACCTGAACCCGATGGCGCGTCCCATCAGCCCGATTCCCGAGGACATGAAGCTGCCGCGGACTCAGAGCCGTGGTTCCGTTGAAGAAGGCGATCCATTGCATGCTAGACCCCGAGATACGCCTGCCGGACTTCCGCCCGCTGCATCAGTTCTTCTGGCACTCCCTCGGCCACGATGCGCCCTTGTTCCAGTACGCAGGCGCGGTGCGAGATGCGCATGGCCATGGCCACGTTCTGTTCCACCAGCACGACCGTGATGCCGCTCGCGCTGATCTTGCCGATGGCGTCGAACATGCTGGCCACCACCAGCGGCGACAGGCCGAGCGAGGGCTCGTCGAGCAGCAGCAGGCGCGGGCGCGCCATCAGGGCCCGGGCGATGGCCACCATCTGCTGCTGGCCGCCCGAGAGCTCGCCAGCCGGGGCCGGCAGTTTCGCTTTCAGCGCAGGGAACAGCGCCAGTACTTCCTCCAGCGTCTGGCGCCGCCGTGCCTTGGCAGCGGGCAGGAAACTGCCAATGTCCAGGTTCTCGGCCACCGTCAGGCCGGTGAACAGGCGCCGGCCTTCCGGTACCAAAGCAATTCCGGCTTGGCAGAAGCGGTGAGGTGCCAGACGTGTGATGTCTGTTCCTTCCATCACGATGCGGCCGGCCATCGGCCGCAGGATGCCGGCTACGGTGTTCACCAGCGTAGTCTTGCCGGCGCCGTTGGGTCCGACGATGCACAGCAGTTCCCCCGGCGCCACCCGCAGGCTGACCTCCCAGACGGCACGCGCCTCGCCGTAGGCGACGGTGAGTTGTTGCAGTTCAAGCATGCGCCACCCCCAGGTAGGCACGCATCACGGCGGGGCTTTGCATCACCTCGCGCGGCGCGCCCTCCGCCAGCACGCTGCCCTGGTCGAATACGACGATACGGTCGGTCAGCGCCATCACTGCGTCCATCACATGCTCAACGAAAACGATGGTGGTGCCCTGGTCCCGGATGCGGCGGATCTGGGTCACGGCCGACTGGATCTCGGTCGGTGTCAGGCCGCACAGCACTTCGTCCAGCAGCACCAGCTGCGGCCGCGAGGCCAGGGCACGTGCCAGCTCCAGGAACTTGCGTTGGTGCAGGTTCAGCTCGCCCGGCAGGCTCTGCGCCTTGCCTGCCAGGTGCGTGAACTCCAGCCATTGCATGGCCTCGCGCCTGCCGGCTTCCATGGTGGGCAGGCCCTGGCCCGCATACATGGCGGCAATGGCGACGTTGTCCAGCACGCTCAACTGAGGGAACGGGCGCGGGATCTGGTAGGTGCGGGTGATGCCAGCGCGGGCTATGGTGTGCGCCTCCAGGCCGGCGATGTCACGTCCACCCAGCCACACTTCGCCGGCATCGGGCAGGAAATGGCCGCTCACGACGTTGATGAAGGTGGACTTGCCGGAGCCATTAGGCCCCAGCAGGCCGAGGATCTCGCCCCTGCGCACTTCGAGGCTGACGTTGGAGAGAGCCTTCAGGCCGCGGAAGGACTTGCTCAGGTTGGTGACGCGGAGGAGCACTTCGGCTGGGGCTTTTGCTCCCTCTCCCGCAGGCGGGAGAGGGTTGGGGTGAGGGGAGCCCTCTCCCCCGGTGGGGGCGAGGGGGCCAACAGCCGCCGGCGCCTCGGACTCCTTGCGCTTGCGCCGCAGTTTGCCCAGCACACCGTCTGGCATGAACAGGATGCCGATGACCAGCGTCAGGCCGATCACGCCCTTGCCCAGCACTGCGTACTCGCCGCCGGTGAACGCGAACAGCAGGCAGGTGATGGCGATGGCGCCGACGGCCGGGCCAGCCCAGTGGCGGGTGCCGCCCAGAATGCTCATCAGCACCACGGTCAGTGGCACCGTCAGGTTGAAGGTCTCGGCTGTCGTCACGTAGGAGATGAACAGCGCATGGATGCCACCGGCCCAGCCGGCGAGGGCGCAGGAGAGCGCCAGCGCCGCCAGCTTCCAGCGGTAGGTAGGCACGCCCATGACCTCGGCGGCGTCCTCGTCGTCGTGGATGGCGAGCAGGCCGGCGCCGAAGCGTGAATGGCGGATGGCCCAGGAGACCAGCAGCGTGGCCACGGCCGCCGCCAGCATCATCAGGTACAGGCTGGAGGTGGGTGAAGGCCCCAGCTTGGGCACCGGCACCGCATTCAGGTACACACCCGGCCCGCCGTCGATCGGTGTGTTGCCGATGATGGTGGCCAGCACAAAGGTTACGGCCAGTGTGAGCAGCGCAAACACTTCGCCGCGGACGCCGCGCACCCGGAACACCACCGCGCCGACGGCGACACCGATGACGGCGGCCACCAGCGCCGCCAGCGGCAGCGTCCAGAGGAAGGGCCAGTCGAACTTGCCCGCCAAGGTGGCCGAGGTGTAGACCCCGGCGCCGAAGAAGGCACCATGGCCGAAGGAGAAGTAGCCGGCGTAGCCCGAGAGGATGTTCCAGGACGTGGCCAGCACGATCCAGAACAGCGCCAGGTAAAGGAACGACTCGTAGAACGCCGGCAGCTGGAGGAACGGCAGCGCGCCCAACAGCGCGCCGGCAACCAGAATGCCGACCGGTGCACGCCGCCACTTCATCGCACGCGCCCCGGCCGCAGCAGCAGGATCAGGATCAGCAGCGTGAACGACACCAGCGGCGCCCAGGAGGGCGAGGTCACAGCCATGGTCACGGCTTCACTCACGCCGATCACGATGCCGGCCACCAGCGGCCCCAGGGCGCTGCCAAGTCCGCCCAGCATCACGGCCGCAAAGACCACGCCCACCCAGGAATACATGGCTGATGGGCTGATGCTGCTGGACAGGGCGATGCAGACCCCGGCAATGCCCGCGATGGCGGAGCAGGTGCCGGCCAGCAGAAAGCCGTTGCGGCGCTGGTCGATGCCGAAGGCCGCCGCCACCGGCGCGTCTTGCGCGGACGCGCGCAAGGCCTTGCCCAGGTCGGTGAAGCGCAGCACCGCCCAGACCGCCAGCGAGATTGCAACCGCCAGCAGCAGCGTCATGACCTCCGGAATCGGCAGGTACAAGGGGCCCAGGCGGAACTTCATTTCGGCGTAGTGGGATTCCAGCTTGCGTGGGTCCGCTGTCCAGATGGATTGCATCAGCGATTCCAGGATGCCCATGCAGCCAAAGGTGAGCAGCAGCGAACTGAAGGGCGTCAGCTTGAAGCGGTCAGTCAACCAATGCAGAGCGGCCCCCAGCGCAAACATCAGCGGCACGATGCCCAGCAGCGTCAGCAGCGGGTCCACCTTGACCACCACCGCCAGCTGCCAGCAGATGTAGGCCGAGAGGAAGGCAAAGGCGAAGTGCGTCAGGTTGATGGTGCGCAGCAGGCCCCAGCTCAAGCCCAGCCCCAGGCCCAACAGACCATACAGCGCGCCGGTGAACACGCCCGACAGCACCGACTGCGCGAGCAGCGTCCAACTCGGGAAACTCACCGTGCTGTCATCTTGGCGCCGGGTGCGGCGAACTCGGGCGGGTAGACCACCAGCCACTTGCCGTTCTGTATCTGCTTGATGCGCATCAGGTCGTCGCCGTAGTTCGACGGGCCGTCGAAGCGCAGCGAGCCCTGGATGGTGTCGACCCGGTTCTTCTTCAGCCAGTCGGCGAGCACCTTGTCATCCAGGCTCTTCGTGGCGTTGACGGCGGCTTCCAGGATCTGCCAGGCGGTGAACGAGGCGGCGGCCTGGACCTCGACCGAGGTGTCGGGGAAATTGGCTTTGGCGGCGCGGTCGCGGTAGGTCTTGATGAATTCCTCGGCCTTTGGGCGGATGCTGAAGGGTGGGTGTTCCTCGAAGATGGTGACCGACAGGGCGCCGTTGGCCTCCGGCAACGTGACCAGAGGTCCGGGTGCCGGGTACAGGTAGAAGTGCTGCGGCGGTGCGTAGTCGATCTTCTTCATCGCGTCGAGCAGCAGGTTGCCGTCCAGGCCGATGGCGCCGACCCAGACGAAGTCGGGCTTGGCATCCTTGATGCGGCTGGCGATAGGGCCGAAGTCGCGGTTGCCGAATTCCCATTCGAGGAACAGCACCTCCTGCAGGCCGCGCTTCTTGATGGTCTCGCGCGCACCCATCGACATGAAGTGGATCGATGGGAACTTGCTGGTGACCACCGCCACGGTCTTGGGTGGCTTCGGGCCCCTGGCCAGGGCCTCGAACACGGTGTTGGTGGTGGTGTTGCCGGGGTCCGACCCGAGTGACCATGCCGGAAACTGCCGCTCGTACTTGGCCAGCGATGGCACGCCCAGCGTGTGGTGCACCAGCACCTTTTCGTAGCGCTGGGCCACACCCATTGCGGACAGGATGGCGCCGGTGGCGTAAGGCCCCATCAGCAGGTCCACCTTGTCCGACGTGATCAGCTGTTCGTACAGCGTGCGCGCCAGGTCCGGCTTGGACTGGTCGTCTTTCAGCACCCATTCCACCTTGCGCCCGAGCAGGCCGCCGCGGCGGTTCAGGTCGTCGACATAGATTTCACCCACCAGCTTGTGCACCTGCGCGGTGGCCGAGAGCGGGCCGGTCAGCGCCAGTGTGCTGCCGATGCGGATCGGCGGCTGCTGCGCCCAGGCAGCCAGTGGCAGCGCGGCCACGGCCGCAGAAACGCCGGCACCGAGGACGGTGCGGCGCTGGATGGTGGTTTTGGTCGTCATGGTCGTCTCCTTTGTTGTTGGTTGCAGTATTTCAAGCCAGCATGCCGCTGATCTCGCCGTTGTGCTCACCCAGCGTGGGTGGCGGCTTGACCGAGAGCGAACGTTCGCCGTCGAAGGACACCGGTGGCCGCACCGTGCGGAACTCGCCCATGGTGGGATGGCGCGCCGATACCAGCAATTGCAGATGTTGCGCCTGTGGGTCCTGCAGCGCCTCGTCAGTGTCGTACATGGGGGCGTGCGGCACGTCCTCGGCCAGCAGGCGGTTGCACCAGACACTCCGGCTGCGCGTCGCAAAACAGGCGGACAGCACCTCGATCATGGCTTCCTGGTTGTCGATGCGGGCCTCACGGGTGGCAAAGCGCGGGTCCTGGAAGATATCGGGCCGCTCGATCGCGTTGGCCAGGCCCTGCCAGAATTTCTCCGGTGACGACATGTGCAGCGCCACCCACTTGCCGTCCTGGCACTCCATTACGTACGACTGCGACACCCGCGGCCGGCTGAATGGCCCCATCACCTCGCCGGCGGAGTAGAAGTGGGTGAAGGCGTCCAGGTTCCAGTGCGTCATGGCCTCCAGCATCGAGACCTCGACCTTGCGGCCAATGCCGGTGCGCGAGCGCTCGTACAAGGCGCCGAGCACACCGTAGGCGGCGTAGAAGCCGGTGACGGCGTCGGCAATCGCCGGCCCCACCACCCGGGGGTTGGCCGGGTTCACCAGCAGCTTCAGGTAGCCGCTGGCGGCCTGGGCCACCGTGTCATAGCTCGGTCGCGAAGCCGAGGGGCCAGTGGCGCCAAAGCCGCTGATGGAGCAGTAGATCAGGCGCGGGTTGAGTGCGCGCAACTGCTGCTCGCCCACACCCAGTTGCTCCGCCACGCCGGGCCGGAAGTTCTGGATGTAGACGTCGGCGGTCTTCACCAGTGCATACAGGCTGTCCCGGTCGGCCGGCACCTTGGGGTTGAGCGTGATGCTGCGCTTGTTGCGGTTGTAGGTCTGGAAGTGCGGGCTGTACAGCCCACCCTTGAAGGCACGAAACGGGTCGCCGGTGCCTGGTTGCTCCACCTTGATGACATCAGCGCCCAGGTCGCCCAGCAGCATGCCGCAGGCCGGCCCGGTGATGAACGTGCCCTGTTCGAGCACGCGCACGCCCTTGAGCACCTCGATCATGCGCCGCCCGCGCGTGCCGGCACCGGCTCGCCCTCAAAAATCAGCTCGCGCGTGGCCTGGTAGGAGAGGGCGAAACCGCTGGGATTCACCGCTTCCTCGCACAGATGTGCGATCAGGCCCGCGGTGCGCGCCAGGATCGGCACGCCGCGCAGCCCGCGCAGCGGAAAGTTGGTGCCCAGCAGCACGGCGGGGATGGCGGCCGAGACATTGAGCCGCAGGTCCTTGCCGACGATCTCGGGGATGACCTGCTCCACCATCTCGGCAATCTCGACAAAGCGCAGATTGCTTCCCACATCCCGGGCCACGGCAAAGAGCCGCGCCACGCGCGGATCACGTTCCTTGTGCAGCGGATGGCCGTAGCCCGGGATGGGCTGGCCGGCCGCGCGCCAGCGGCTCACCACGGTGTGGGCAGCAGCGCGCATATCGCCACCCTGGGCCAGTTCATGCACTTCAGTGAAGAGCCGCCCTGCGGTTTCCGAGGCACCCAGGATCACGCTGCCGCAGCCCAGGATGCCGGCTGCTACCGCGCCCTGCAGTGCGTCGGGCGCGGCCGCGTAGGTCATGCGGCTGGCCTGCACACTGGGAACCAGGCCGTGCTCGGCAATGGCCACCAGGGTGGCATTGAGCACCGCGGCGTCGCCGCAGGTCGGCCGGGTTCCGGTGACCAGCAGGCTGAAGTAGTCCGTGAAGGAGATGTGGCCGATCAAGTCGTGGCACAGGTCCTCACCGCGGACCGTGATGCTGTGTTCGTTCGAAGTGCTGATGGCGGTGCGGGGTACCGTGGACTTGCCGATCTTGTTGATCGATCCACTCATTGGGGTGCCTCCGTGCGGCGCACTGCGGCGTTCGCCCTTGGGAGCGGCCCGGCGGTGCTCACACTGCCCCCTGCGGAATCAGCCGGAAGTCGAAATGCGCCACATGGTAGGGGTTGGCCATCCTGCGCCCGTCCATCGCCACGCCGGGCTCGTGCGCCTCGAACTCCACGATCAGGCTGTCGCGCACGCCGAATACGGCGTCCGAATCCAGATAAGGGCTGTCCTTGACGAACAGGTGCGTCGTCACCTCCTTGTGGCCATGGGCCGAGACCTTCATGTGGATATGTCCCGGCCGGTTGGGGTGCCGGCCCATCTTGCGCAGCATGTCGCCCACCGGTCCGTCATCGGGCACTGGATAGAAGGTCGGGCGGATCGACCAGAACCAGTAGCGCCCTTCCTCGTCGGTGCGGATGCGGGCCCGCGCCCGCATGCCGCCATCAGCGCGTTGCATGTCGTAGACACCGTCACCGTCGCCGGACCAGATGTCCAGCAATGCGCCTTCCAACGGCTGGCCTTCCAGGTCCGTGACACGGCCGCTGTACAGCGCGGGCTCGCCCGACACGCCTTCGGCAATGTTGCTGCCCAGCGGCAGATCAGGTGCGCCTGCCCAGAAGAAAGGGCCCTGCACCGTGGCGTCCGTCGGCGGCGTAGCGCCACTGCGGCCCTTGAGCGCGCGGGCGTGCTCCAGCATCACCACCTGCATCGACAGGCCGAGCGTGTCCGACAGCAGGATGAACTCCTGGCGCTTGTCGTCACAGGCCTTGCCGCAGGCGGTCAGGAATTCGATGGCTTTGAACCACTCGTCGCCCTTCAGATCGACTTCGCGGGCAAGGGCATGCAGATGCTGGATGAGCGCGGTCATCACTTGCTTGAAGCGCGGGTCCTGGCATTCGGTGAGCCGCCCGATGACGGCGTCGGTGATGCTTTCGGTGTCGTACTCGAGCTGGGCCATGCAAATCTCCAAGAATGGCGGGACTGTATCGATTGACAACAAGCGCAGGAAGTGAAGAATTTCAATGATCTGCATCGACGCTGTCGATCATTCACCCAGGTAAACCCTATGGAACTGCGGCACCTGCGCTATTTCGTCGCTCTGGCGGAGTGCTCCTCCTTCACCCGCGCGGCCGAGCGTGTGCACGTGGCGCAATCCACCCTGTCGCACCAGATCCGCCAGCTGGAGGACGAGCTGGGGCATCCGCTGTTCGACCGCATCGGCAAGCGCGTGTTGCTCACCGATGCCGGCGAAACCTTCCTGGGCTATGCCTCGAAGGCCTTGCGCGAGGTGGACCAGGGCCTGTCGGACCTGAAGCGCGCGGGCGACGCGCTGTCAGGTGAAGTGCGCATCGGCACCACCGGCACTTTCAACATCGGCTTTGTGCCGGAGTGCATGGCGATCTTCCTGGAGCGCAACCCGACCGTGAAGATGACGGTGGATGAACTGGCGGCCGACGCGATTGCCCAGCGCCTGCTCGACGCCACGCTGGACGTCGGCATTGCCTACCAGCCATCCGACTCGGCCCGCCTGTGGTTCGAGCCGCTCTACACCGAAGAGATGGTGCTGGTGGTCTCCCCCGCGCATCCGCTGGCGGCACGCAAGCGCGTGCGGATGGTGGAGCTGCACCGCCTGAGCCTGGTGCTGCTGCCGGGGAGCTTCACCACCCGCACCATGCTGGAGGACTGCTTTCGCTCCTGCGGTGTCGAGCCGGTGGTGGCGGCGGAAATGAACACTATCGCCCCCATGATCGCCCTCGTGGCCCGGACCCAGCTGGCAACCATCGTCTCCAGCCACGCGGTGCAGCCCCGCGACGACGTGCGCGTGATCCCGATCGAGAGCCCGACGCCGGTGCGCACACCGGGCATGCTGTGGAAGCGTGATGCGAAGTTGTCACCGGCCGTGCGGTCCTTTGCGTCATGCATCCGGAAGTTGGCGTTGGGACGGAGTCTGCGGGCGGTGGGGTGAGCGTTTGCGGCGCGTCTGCACCTGGCTGGCTTCGACCAGCAACTGCGTAAATGCTTCCGCTGCCGGCGACAGGGTTCGGCCGGAGCGCTGGATGATGCCGATGGTGCGGGTGACGGATGGCAGCAGCTGTACGCCCACTACATTGGCGGGGCGGTGTGGCACCGTGAGTTGGGGCACGATGGCCACACCGAGGCCGGCTTCCACCAGGCCGATCAGGGTGGAGACGTGGCGCACTTCGCACACCGGCCGTGGCAGGGCCGGCAGGTCGGCCAGGGCCTGGTCGATGAAGACCCGGTTGCGGCTGGCCTGGGACACGCGCACCTGGTCCCAGGCCGCGAGTTCCTCCCACTGCACCGAGCGCCGGGTGCCCAGGGCATGGTCGGCGCGGCAGGCCAACACGTAGGGCTCCTTCAGCAGCGGTGTGAAAGCCACGTCGGACTCCTGCATGCCGGTGTAGTTGATGCCGAAGTCGGCCTCGCCATGCTTGACCGAGGCGAAGACGCCGTCGGCTCCCTGCTCCAGGATGCGTACCAGCACATTGGGGTGCGATGCGCGGTATGCAGCAATGACCGGCGGCAGGAAGTGGTGCACCACCGAGAAGGCGCAGGCAATGGTGACGTCGCCGGCTTCCAGCTGGGCGGCGTCGCGCAGCCCCAGCACCGAACGGTCCAGGTCTTCCACCACGGTGCTGATCTCGCGCAGAAAGCGGCTGCCCAGTCTTGTCAGCTCCATGCTGCGCGTGGTGCGGTCGAACAGGCGCACGCCCAGGCGCGCTTCCAGGTTCGAGATCCGGCGCGAGAAGGCGGGCAGCGACAGGTGCAGGGTCTTGGCTGCCGCGGCGAAGCTGCGCAATTGCGCCGCAGTGATGAAGGCGCGCAGATCGGCCAGTCCGGGTGTACCGGCGGGCGTGGCGACCCGGTCGCTGGCGGCTGGTTGTTGCATGGAGTGCAATAGTAGCTAGGAAACTTGCACTTTACAGCCGAACGGCTGCGCGCGACGATTAGCCCCATACCAAGAGGAGATAAGCATGTTTCGTCGCCATCTGCTGCAGGCGGCTTCTGCCGCCGCAGCAATGCCGGGCCTGGCCCTGGCCCAGGCCTATCCATCCAAGTCGATCCGCTACATCGTGCCGGTGGCCGCCGGCGGTGGCAACGACATGATTGCGCGCGTGGTCACCGAGCGCTGGGGTGCCGCCCTGGGTCAGAGCTTCGTTGTTGACAACCAGAGCGGGGGCGGTGGTGTGGTGGCCAGCCAGATCACGGCGCGCGCGGCGCCCGATGGCTATACCCTGATGCAGGGCTACGTAGCGACGCACGGCACCACGCCGGCAACCCGGCGCATCAGTTATGACCCGATCAAACAGTTCACGCCGATCGGGATGATCGGCGCCACGCCCAATGTGCTGGTGGTGAATGCCAACGTGCCAGCAAAAACGGTGCAGGAGTTCATTGACTACGTGAAGCGCAATCCCGGCCGGATGAGCTACGGCTCAGCCGGGCAGGGCTCGCTCACGCACCTGACGATGGAGCTGTTCAAGCAGCAGACGGGGCTCTTCATTCTGCACATCCCGTACCGTGGCATCGCGCCCGCCATCAATGATCTGTTGGGTGGCCAGACCCAGGCCATGTTCCCCGGCCTGGCTGCCGCTCTGCCACACCTGCGCTCGGGCCGGATGCGGGCGCTGGCTGTCACGGGCAAGACCCGCAGCCCGCAGCTCAAGGACACGCCCACGATGGAGGAAGTCGGCTTCAAGGGCTTTGATGCCATGCAGTGGTACGGCTCTGTGGGTCCGGCCGGCATGCAGCCCGATGTGGTCAAGCGCCTGAACGAGACCCAGGTGGCAGTGCTCAAGTCGCCAGACCTGCGCGACAAGCTGTCTGGTGAGGCAGTGGAGCCCTGGCCCATGTCTCCGGAGCAGTTCGGCGAGTACATCCGTTCCGAAATTGCGCGCTGGACCGCTCTGGCCAAGGCCCGCAACATCCAGCTGGAAGACTAAGCACATGAACCCCCACGCTTGCCACTTCGTTTGCGGCGCTGTTTGAGATTTCGCCATGGCACACAACACCCACGTCGCCGCCGACACCCAGGCACCACCCGTCACCGCCATCCTGGCGCGCTTCGTCTCGGGCCATGCAGCCCGCGGCTGGAGCGACGCGGTGGAGCATGAGGCGCACCGCACTTTCTACAACTGGCTGGGTTGCGCAATAGGCGCCGCGCGGCACGAGGCCGCGGATGCGGCACTGGCTGCAGTGGCGATGCTCGAGCCCGCAGCCCAGGCCAGCGTGCTGGGGCGCCGGGAGCGTGTCGACATGGCCAGCGCGGCGCTGGTCAATGGCATCACCTCCCACACCTTTGACTTTGACGACACGCACCTGAAGACCATCATCCACCCAGCCGGGCCGGTTGCCTCGGCCGTGCTGGCACTGGCGGAGCAGCGTGCCGCCGCGGGTCGGGACGTGATCGACGCTCTGGTACTTGGCATTGATGTGGCCTGCCGCATCGGCAACACCATGTACCCGGACCACTATGACCGCGGCTGGCATATCACCGGCTCCACCGGCATGCTGGGTGCCGCGGCCGGCTGTGCCCGGTTGCTGGGCCTGAACGAACAGCAGACCGCCATGGCGCTGGGCATTGCCGCGTCGCAACCGGTGGGCCTGCGCGAACAGTTCGGCACCATGACCAAGCCCTTCCAGCCCGGTGCCGCGGCGCGCGCCGGTCTGACCTCGGCCCTGCTGGCAAAGCATGGCTTTACTGCCAGCCCCCGGGCGTTGGAGGCACCGCGCGGTTTTGTCCAGGTGGTTTCCGACAAGCGGGCGTGGAACGAGGTGACGGACGAACTGGGCGAGCGTTTCGAGATCTCCTTCAACACCTACAAGCCCTTTGCCTGCGGCATCGTGATCCATCCCAGCATTGACGCATGCGTGCAGCTGCGTGAGCAGGGCGTGACGCCGGAGCAAGTGCAGCACATTGAGCTGCGGGTGCATTCCCTGGTGCTGGAGCTGACCGGCAAGAAGGAGCCGCGCGACGGCTTGCAAGGCAAGTTCAGCGTCTACCACGGCTGCGCCGTCGGCCTGATCTTCGGCCAGGCGGGTGAAGCCGAGTTTGCTGACACGGTGGTCAATGACCCCAACGTGGTTGCGCTGCGCAACAAGGTACGGGCGACGGTGGACGACACCATTGCCGAGGCCGCGGTCGATGCCACGGCCGTGCTCACGGATGGCCGGCGCGTGCACGTGCGCGTGGACCACGCTATCGGCTCGTTGGAACGGCCACTTTCGGACGAGCAACTCGAAGCCAAGTTCAAGGCCCTGGTGGTACCGGTGCTGGGCGAGGCCAAGGCCGGTGCCATCACGGCGGCGTGCTGGCGGCTGGCCAGGCTGACCGACGTGCGCGAGCTGACGGCACTGTGCCGGCCCTGAGCCCGCAAGGTACGTCATGCCGCATGTGCCTGCCTCCGCCGCCCTGCAACGCTTTCGCGTCATCGACCTGACCCAGGTGCGCGCCGGACCCACGGCCTGCCGCCAGCTGGCGGACTGGGGCGCGGACGTGATCCAGGTGCAAATGCCTGAACACATGCGCGGTGACGACACGCTCGGTGGCCAGGACGGCTCCGACTACCAGTACACGCACCGCAACAAGCGCTCCATCACGCTGAATCTGAAGGAGGCTGAAGGCATCACGACCTTGAAGCGCCTGATCGCCGGGGCCGATGTGGTGGTGGAAAACTTCCGACCGGACGTGAAGTTCCGCCTGGGCATTGACTATGAAACGCTGGCGGTTGCCAACCCGCGCCTGGTGTACGCCAGCATTTCCGGCTTTGGACAAAGCGGGCCGCTGGCCACGCGCCCCGGCTTCGACCAGATCGCCCAGGGCATGGGCGGCCTGATGTCGATCACCGGTTTGCCCGGCCAGGGGCCAGTGCGGGTCGGTATTCCGGTGGCGGACCTGACGGCGGGATTGTTCTGCGCGCTC
>JANMKM010000408.1:0-2059 GCA_031372035.1 Rhodoferax sp.
AACACCTGCCAAGTCACGGGCCGCTGCGCCAGCAGCAAGGCGCACCACAGCGTTGCTGCGGCCGGGGCGATCAGGGCAAACGACTTGTAGGCCGCTCACGCCAGCCAGCACATAGCCGCCGGCACTCCAGGCGCCAGGGGCGGTTGCAGGGGTGCTGCCCGATGGCTGCTGTCCGCTGGCAGCGACGCGCCAAAGCAGCCAGAACATCGGCAGGTTCAGCCAGAAGCTCTCGGCGGCACTGGTCAGATACGGCCGGCCATAGCGGAAGGTGCAGAAAAAGGCGAGGTATACGCAAGCCGCGACCAGGGCCGTGCGCGGGTTGCCACTCAAACGCCGCACGCTCAGGCCGATGGCCAGGGTGACCAGCAGCGTGTAGACCAGGCTGGGCGCACGCAGCGCCCACAAGTGCCAGTGCTGGCCCCAGTTGCCGGCCACCATTGCCTGCCAGAACAGCAGTGGCGGCTTGGTGTTGCGCATGTGCTCCAGTTCCGATGCCAGCGGTAACCAGTGTCCCGAGGCCGCGGTCAGCCGGGCGATGTGGGCATAGACCATCTCGTCGCCATTGCTCGGTATGTGCTGGCCGTCCAGGCCCAGGGCATACGCGAGGACGAAGAGCAGCAGCAGCGCGACCCAGCCGGTGGCGCCGTGGCCTGGGGTTGCACCCACGGTGTTCATGGGCTCGGGTCCTTTGGCGGCGCCACGGCCGCCTGGCGCCGGAAGGTCCACAGGTCGTTGGCGAGGTAATTGCTCACGCTGGCAATGACGATCGCGATCACGTTGGCCACGAGGTAGTGCAGGGTGTGCGACAGCCACAAGGTCAGCGTGTACTGCAGGCCGATACCGAACCACGATGCCAGCGCATAGCGCGCGAACTGGCCCAGGACGCGTTGGCGCGGCTGCAAAGTGGTCTGGCGCAAGGCGTCGCTCTGGCGTTGCAGCGCCACCCGGTCAGCCCAGGTCCAGATCCGGTTCCAGCTGAAGTTGTTGACCGTGGCGACCGCGATCGCCAGGGCCAACGAAGCATAGAGGCGGTCACGCGCTGGCTCGATAGCGCGAAACAGGTATTCCTGGGCCAGGAACAGGATGACCATGTTGACCACGGTACCGCTGGCCCCTACCAAGCCAAAGCGGATGTAGCGAAAGCCCTGCAGCCATTGCAGCAGCGACCACAGACGGTGCATCACGGTGCGGCTTCCACGGACACGGCGCCGGTGGCGGGTCCGGTCATGCGGGGACGGCCGGCCGGGAAGGTGCCAGCGCCCGCAATGCGCTGTCCAGCACCGGATCGGGAGCGATGCGCTTGAGGCATTGGTTGTCACCATCGCAAAACGTCTGGCGGTGGTTGTAGGCGCTCAGGCAGGGCGAGCAGGCCAGGCCCGACTCCAGTGCGCTGGCGTTGGGGCCAAGCGGCCCGTACAGACGCGCGGTCTCGGGGCCGAAGAACACCATGGTCCTGATCGGCGTAAGGCTGGCAAAGTGTCCAGGACCGCCGTCGTTGGTGATCAGCAACTTTGCGCAATGCAGCAGCATCAGCAGTTCGCGGATGCTGCGGGTGTAGCCGGTGAGGTCAATGCACAGATCGCTTCGCACCTGCGCCCGCAGCTCCCGAGCCAATGCTGCGTCGTCGCGCAGCCCGATCAGTCCCACTGCGTGGCCGGCTGCGCAAAGGCCGCGGGCCACGGCGGCGTAGTGCCGCGCCGGCCATGCGCGCTCCGGCAGCAAACCTCCGCCAGCGTACATCAGCACCAGCTGGCGATCTCGTACCGTCGGGTGGTCGCGCAACAACTGCGTGCCGTAGGCCTGCAGTTCGCTGGCCGCAAACGGCACCGTGATGCCGGTCGATGCCGGCAGTGAGCGCACCGGCGCGGTCTTGTTGCGTGGCATGCTGTGGGCGTCAAGTGCGTCCACCAGGGAGAGAAATTGCAGGCTGATGTGCTGGTACGGGTTGTAGGGAATGGCGCAGTTGATGAAGCTGCCACGGTACAGGCCCTCCTGGGTGTGGGCGGTGAAGCCGGCGCGCAGCCGTGCTCCGCTGCCATAGGAGAGCAGGCTGCTGACC
>JANMKM010000417.1:0-3583 GCA_031372035.1 Rhodoferax sp.
AGGGCGTCTGGATCACCACCTGGTCGGCGCCGAAGGCGAGCAGGTTGATGCCTTCGATCATCATGGTCAGTCCCAGCGCGATGATGAAGGCGTTGATGTGCGGCGCATCGCGCACCGGCCGGTAGGCCAGCCGCTCGATCAGCAGGCCGATCGCCGCACCCGCCAGCATGGCCAGGGCCATGGCGGTGAAGAAGCCGGCACCCAGCCGTTCCCCGAACAGGAACGTGAGGTAGCCGCCCGACATGGCGACCGAGCCGTGGGCAAAATGCGCAATGCCCAGGATGCCGAAGACCACGGTCAGGCCGAGCGCGATGAGGGTGTAGACCGACCCGATAGCAAGGCCGTTGAGCATCTGCTGCAGGATCTCGATGATCATGCGCCCGTCCGACTGCAGTTCAACGTCATGGCCTGCCTGCCGCTACCTACTTGCGCAGGCCGCGCAGGAATTCGGAGTACAGCGCCGGGTCGGACGGCAGGTCAGACACATAGATCCATTTGCCCTTTTGCCACTGGAAGGCACCATTGGAGGTGTAGGCTTGGCCATTGCCGTCGAACATCGTGCCGGAAACCGGCAGATACTTCATGACGGCTTCTTTCGGCACCGTCACTTTGTGTACTTCGGCCGTCACCTTCTTCGGGTCATCGGCAGAGCCGGCGCGCTCGACCGCCTGCTTGAGCACATAGACCTGGTCATAGGCATAGGGCGAACTCGGTGACGGCGCTGCGCCGAATCGCTTGGTGTAGTTGGCGACATAGGTCTTGGCATTTGCAGCCAGTGCCTCCACCGTCAGCTCGGTCGGGCGCAGGTCCCATACGCCTTCCATCTGCTCGCTGGTGGCCACCTTGAGGAACTGCTCTTCGCTGCCGCTGGTGAAGCCGTAACGGGGGATCTTCATGCCCAGTTCGGTTGCCTGGCGATAGACGAAGGCGGCCGGCTCCACGTAGCCCAGCACCAGCAGCGCATCCGGGTTGAGCGCCCGCACTTTGGTGAGCTGCGGTGTCATGTCACGGTCCTTCAGACCAAAGGTTTCCCTGGCCACGATCTTGCCACCCGACTTGGCGAACTCGCGCTCGAAAGCCTCGAGGTACTGGGTGTAGAAGCCGACATCGAGCGAGCCAATCACGGCCACGTTCCTGGCGCCACGCTTGCCGACGAAGACCCCTGCTGCAGCGCCGGTGAAGTCGGCCGGCGGCCGCGTACGAAACAGATTCGGAATGCCCTTGGCGGTGATGGCGCGCTCGGCAGCATTGCCCACCAGCATGAGCGCGTTCTCCTTCTCGATGAAAGAGGCCACGGCGCTGGTCGGACCGGAGCAGCAGAAGCCCAGCAGGTACTTCACGCCGTCGCGGTCGATCAGCTTGCGCACGCTGTTGGTGGCTTCGGTGGGGTTCGCCTTGTCGTCGTTGGCGATGACGCGCAGTTTGTAGACATCCGGACCGGCCTTGATGCCGCCGGCCGCATTGATCTCGTCGGCGGCCATCTGTACCGAGTTGGCTTGCGGCAGGCCATACACCGCGCCCGGCCCGGTGAGCGAGTCGTTGACGCCGATCAGCAGCTCCTTTTCCGCGGCGCCAGCACCCAGACTTGCCAGCGCTGCGGTTGCCAGGGTAAGCGTCGAAGCCAGATACCTTGCAAAGTGTTTCATGCGTTTTTCTCCAGGTTGAAAGTAGTGATTTTCAGGATCGGCACAGGCGTCAGTAACCAAGATAGGCCTTGCTGACTTCAGGGTGCGCCTGCAACTCTGCCCCCGTGCCCTGCAGCACGATCTCTCCCGCCTCATAGACATAGGCGCGATCGGCCAGGCGCAGTGCCATGGATGCGTTCTGCTCCACCAGCAGCACGGTCACGCCCATCGCCTTGATGCGCGCCAGCGTCTGTTCAACTTCGGCGACGATCTTGGGCGCCAGGCCGAGCGATGGCTCATCGAAGACACACAGCTTTGGCTTGGACATCAGCGCCCGTGCGATGGCCAGCATTTCCTGCTCGCCACCGGACAGCGTACCCGCGCTTTGCCGCGTGCGCGCGCGCAGCACGGGGAACAGGTCCATCATGGCTTCCATATCAGCGGCCTGCTGGCGGTCACGCCGGGTATGGGCGCCCATCGCCAGGTTCTCGCGGACCGACATGTCGGGAAACACCTGGCGACCTTCGGGGCACATGGTCAGGCCCAGGCGCACGATCGCGTGGCCTTGCAGCCCGTTGATGCGCCGTCCTTCGAACTCGATGTCGCCGCTGCGCGTGTCCACGAGGCCGCAGATGCATTTCAGGGTCGTGCTCTTGCCAGCACCGTTGGCGCCGACAAGCGCCACGCATTCGCCGGCATGCACGTCGAAGCTTACGCCATGCAGGACGTCAGCCTTGCCATAGCCCGCACGCAGGTCGCGTACTTTCAACATTCAGTGGGCCCCACCCAGGTAGGCATCAATCACGGCCGGGTTCTGCTGTATCGCCGTCGGCGGGCCTTCGGCAATCTTCTGGCCGAAGTTCAGCACCACAATGCGCGAGCAGACCTCCATGATGAGGCCCATGTGGTGCTCGATCACCAGCACCGCAATGCCGCTTGCACAGACGCGCTGGATCAATCCGGCCAGTTCCTTGCGCTCTTTGGCCACCATGCCCGCCGCCGGCTCGTCGAGCAGCAGCAGCCGAGGTTCGGTGGCCAGCGCGGTGGCGATCATCAGCAAGCGCTGTTGCGCCGATGATATGGCCGACGCAGGCTCGTCGGCCACCTTTTCGAGGCCGACGAATGTCATCAATTTTTCCACCTTGGCACGTTGCGCCCGCTCCTCGCGCCGCGCCGGTGGCGTGCGAAACACAGAGCCCGAGGCGCCGGATTGGTAGCGCACATGGCAGGCTGTCAGCGCCTGCTCGCGCACGCTGAACTCCGGGAAGACGCTGGTGGTCTGGAACGTGCGCGCAAGCCCCAGCGCAACGCGCTCGCTTGCCGAAAGCCGGGAAACGCTCGCGCCAGCAAACCGGATGTCACCAGTCGATGGCGGGAGCGTGCCCGAAATGAGGTTGACCGACGTCGACTTGCCCGAGCCATTGGGGCCGATCAGCCCGACGATCTCTGCCGGCCCGATCTCGAACGAAAGCTCCTTGACAGCCTCCACCCCGCCGAAGTGCTTGCCCAGACCCGTCAGCGCGAGCAGGGGTTCAAACATGCAACACCGATGCGACCTTGTCCTGACGAATCAGGTGCACGCTACGGCCCCGATCCATGGTGTGGGTAGCAACTCTTCGCACTTCATGCGGCAATGGTAGGCCGGCCAGGCAGAAAACAGGAACAGGAAAACCCTCACCCGCACGCGGTTCAGGCATGGTCATGACCCGGAAGTGTTCACGGTAAAACCAGTACGCTGTGGCCGGGAGAACGTGTGTCACCCATACCCGGCATCGGCATCAGTGCAGTGCCAGCCAGATCTCGTTGCGCCGCATGAACCACGGCGTGAAAGGCGCGTTGTAGCGTGCCAGAACGGGCTCGCCTTGCGTAGCTACGCCCGCCACCGACAGCGCGGCCCTCAGTTCCCCCAGGTGCTCGAGATAGTTCGCCTGCGACCAGGTGCCCGAGTAGCGGATGAC
>JANMKM010000418.1:0-23525 GCA_031372035.1 Rhodoferax sp.
TGAGCCACAAGCCGCCGGTGGTGGACGCCATGGCCAGGATCTTGCCGTCGGCGGACACGTCCAGCGCATGCCGGTACATCAGGTGGTAGGCGTGCTGCTGTGGCAGGCCGGTGCCGAAGGCCTGGAAAGTCTTGCCGCCATCGTCGGTGCGCGTGACCACCAGCTTGCCGTCCACGGGGATACGATTCTGGTCGGCCACGGCCGGGACGAACCAGGCGCGCTCGGGGTTGGTGGGGTCGCTGGCCACGGCAAAGCCGAAGCCTGAGGGCAAAGGCGCGGGGATGGGCTGCCACTGCATGCCGGCATCGGTGGAGCGGAAGATGCCGCAGTGGTGCTGCACCCACAGCACGTCCGGGTTCGCGGCGCATTGCACCATGCAATGCGGGTCCTGCACGTTCTCGTCCTCGGCACGCTCCTCGGGCATGTAGTCGGCGCGCATGCCCTTGGCCATGAGCCGCCAGCTCGCGCCACTGTCGCGGCTTTGCCAGACACCGGCGCAGGAGATGGCCACGGTCAAGTGCTTGCTGTCGCGCGGATCAACCAGGATGCTGTGGATACCGGCATGGTCGTAGCCGCCGCCAAACCAGTCGCGCCGGCCCGGCTGCTCCCACAGGGCGGTGCTCAGCGCCCAGCTGGCGCCGCCGTCGGTGGACTTGAACAGGCCAGCAGGCAGGCAACCGGCCCACAGCGTGCCCGGCTCGTCCTTGCCGCCACAGGCCAGCGACCAGATCAGATCTGCCGTCCAGGGCGTGGTGTCGTCGGCCCAGGGGCCCTCGGTGGGCTTGGGCGGAAAGGCAGGCGCCGCAACTTCGGCCCAGGTGGCACCCTGATCCGTGCTCTTGCGCAGCTTCACGCCGAAGTGGCCCATGCGCAGCGCCGCATACCAGGCGCCGTCGCGCGGATCGGCCAGCACCTGCGTCACCGGCTCGCCGGCAAAGTGGTGCGCCTGCATGCTGTGGCTGCTGGCATTGGTGTCGATCACAAACAAGCCCTTGCGGCTGGCAACCAGCAGTCGTGTCATGGCATTCTCCGGGAAATGGTGGGTGGGTGGTTCGGCCAGGAATGTAGCGGGTGATCAGTAGAGGCGACGGTAGCCGCCATCAGCCTCCGGTCAAGGCCTGGATCACCAGCACCTTGTCGCCGGCGCCCAAGGGCACTTGCAGATTGCCCCGGTCCTGCAGCAGTTTCTGGTTGACGAACACCGCCACATGCTTGCGGATGCAGTGCTGGTCATCAAACACATAGTGGCCCAGCGCCGGCGCAGCCAGCAGCGCGGCGTCCAGCACCTGGGCCAGGCTGCCCTGCGCCACAGTCTGCGGCGGGCAATCCACATGCCGGCGCAGGCTGGCGGCGAATTCAACCTGGACCATGGGCGGATGTTTGCAAGGCGGGGCGAAGGGGCATGCAGAAATTGTCCGTGGGCACGACACCCGGGTCAAGCCAAGCCGCCGCCTCTGCCACTGCAGACAGTCAAGCTGCTCTCGCACTTACCCGTCTCTTTCGGGGATGCACCGCGAAACAAGCGTGTACCCTTGGGTCCCATGAGGTACACCGCCATGAAAACCCTGATCGCCCTGGCGATATGCGCAACCAGCTTTGCCACTCGGGCTGAACCCATCGGCGAAGTCGATACCGTGTTCATCCTGATCGGGCCAGACCACAAGATCGTTGTCGATGCCCATGAGGACCCGAAGGTCAATGGCGTCACCTGCTATGTGTCGCGTGCCAAGACCGGCGGCATCAAGGGCGCGCTGGGACTGGCGGAGGACAAGTCCGAGGCCTCGATTGCCTGCCGCCAGGTCGGGCCGATCTCCTTCCCCAAACCGCTGGCACAGCAGGAAGAGGTGTTCAACGAGCGCATCTCCTTCATCTTCAAGAAGATGCGGATCGTGCGCATGGTGGACAAGGCGCGCAACACCCTGGTCTACCTCACCTATTCCGACCGCGTCATTGAGGGCTCGCCGCAAAACAGCGTCACGGCAGTGCCGGTGGATCGCGCCACGCCGATACCGCTCAAGTAGTCCTGCCCGTCCGTCCCTCCACCTACCCGAGCCACCCGCCCATGCCCGACTTTCTCTCCCACCAAGCGCAGGTTCTGGGTTCCACCCTGGCATCCACCCTCACGCTGTGGCGCGGCACCAATGTGCTCAAGGCTGCACGGCAACCGCCCAAGGTGCTGGAGCTGTACGACATCGAGGCCAGCCCGCCGTGCCGCGCGGTGCGCGAGGTGCTCACCGCCCTGGGGCTGGATGTCACGGTCTACCCCTGTCCCGAAGGCGGCAGCCGCTACCGGCCGGCGGCATTGCGGCTGGCTGCCAAGGCCCGGCCACCATTGCTGCATGACCACAACACCGGCAACACGATGCATGGCAGCCGCACCATCGTGGAATACCTGTTCCACACCTATGGCGGCAGCCCCGTGCCCGACGCCTACCGCTCCAGCGCCTTCACGCCGCGCATCAGTGCCCTGGGTTCGATGTTGCGCGGCATGCGTGGCAGCCATGCGCGGCCCTCCAACAAGGCAGCACGGCTGCTGGAATTGTGGAGTTTCGAGTCCAGCCCGTACTCGCGCCTGGTGCGTGAGCGCCTGTGCGAGCTGGAGCTGGGTTACAAGCTGCACAACCTGGGCAAGGAACAACTCACCGACATGGGTCCGGCCGTGCTGCGGCTGCGCCCTGGCCCCTACAAACCGAAACCCGGTGGCAAGCGCGAGCTGGTGTTCTCGCGTCTGGGCCGGGTGCAGCTGCCCTATCTGGAAGACCCGAACACCGGCACCCAGCTGTACGAGTCGGCAGCCATCATCGACTATCTGGAAGCTACCTACGCCGCGTGACGCTGGCATTCCGAACTTCCCTCCCGTGATGTTCGTGCGACAACGCACGGAACAGGACCAACAGCTCCGCCAAATTTATGGGAGCACCCGACATGCCAGACGGTCGATGACAGTGATTGCCGAGGGTGTGGAAACGCTGGAGCAGGAGGCCTTCCTGCGCGCCCACAGCTGTGACGAGATGCAGGGCTACTACTTCAGCAAGCCGGTCACGGCCGACGCCTTAGCCGAGCTGCTGGCTTCGCACCAGGCCCGCATCCAGGACGAAGCGCTACAAGTTCAGTAGTGCGCCGTGCATGCTGCATGTGGCTTGCGGGCATTTTCGCCAGCCAAACTCAGCCAACAAACTTCCAGCTGGCAGCGCCATCGAGCTGCCGGATACGCACCTGGCCCAGTGCCAGGGCATCGCAATTGCGGGCGTTGACGCCCATGCGGCTGTCGGGCTTGACCACCAGCGGCTCCCAGTGTGTGACGCAGCCACAGGTGGCGCAGCGCAATAGGCACAAGCACTTGTCGCCCCAGATGTACCCGGCGGTGGCGCCGGGTGCGGCATCCACCCGCACCTCGCTCATCCTGTAGTAGGCCCAGAGCGCGCCCCTGCGGCGGCAACTGGAACAGTTGCAGTTGGTCAGGCTGCGTGGTTTGCGCGGAATCTCGATCCGCACCGCGCCGCAGTGGCAAATGGCTTGCAGCATGCTGTGGCTCCTGGGCGTAATGCCGTGTCAGGCAGCGTCTGCGTGGCCGGCCAGCCTCAAACCAGATCCTCATGCAGGCACAGGATGTTGCCCTCCGTGTCCTCGAACCACGCGGCTTTCTCGGAGCCGAGCACGCACACGTGCTCCACTGTCTTGAAGCCGGGGAAGTCGTAGTCGGCAAGGCGCACGCCGCGTTCCTTGAGCATGCTGATCGCCGCCGCGATATCCGGCACCTGAAAACTCAGGGCCGTGTGTTCGGCCTTGGTGCCTTCGGGCTTGGGAAACAGCGCCAGCTCGGTGCCGCCGCAGCGGTACACGAACTTGCCATCAGGTTTGCCCCCAATGACCTCCAAGCCTAGCGCGTCATAAAAGGCGCGGGCCCGTACCATGTCCTTGACCGGCAGCATGCAGGTCACGTTCGCACTGGGAAAGGCAAAGGGCGCGCCACCGGCACTGCGGGCCGAGGCTGCGGAAGACAATGGTTCGGTCATTTTGTGCACCACCTGACTGTGAAGAGGAGGCACCTTTGTACTCCGCCTGTGCGCACCGCGCAAGCTGCAAGCCGGCGAAATCTGCAGGGCCATCACAGCGCAGCAAGATGCGTACCATGTAGCCCATGATCCATCGCAGCAGCTTTGACCCCGGCACCGGGCTGAGCCCCGAAGCCCGCAGATCCTACGACCGCGATGGCGTGATCGTGATCGAGAACTTCATCACCCCGACCCAATGCGCCACGCTCCGCCAGCGTGCGCTCGAACTGGTGGCCGAGCATGCACCCGCAGCCGGCCGCACGGTGTTTTCCACCACCGACCAGCGCCACGCCAAGGACCGGTATTTCGAGGACTCGGCCAATGGCATCGGCGTGTTCTTCGAGCAAGGCGCATTCGACGCGGCCGGGGCGCTGCAGGTGCCGCTGGAGCGCGCCGTGAACAAGCTGGGGCATGCTATGCACGATGTGGACCCGGTGTTCCATACCTTCTCGCATACGGCGGCCCTGCAGGCGGTGGCGGATGGCATCGGCCTGGCCGAGCCGCGGCTGGTGCAGTCGATGTACATCTTCAAGCAGCCGGGCATCGGTGGCGAGGTCGGCATGCACCAGGACTCCACCTACCTCTACACCGAACCGCAGTCCGTGGTCGGTTTCTGGTTCGCGCTGGAGGACGCGCACCGCGGCAACGGCTGCCTCGGTGGCCTGGCTGGCGGGCACCGGCGAGGTTTGCGCGAACTGTTTCGCCGCCAGGCAGACGGCCGGCTGGCGACCGAGCTGCTGCAGCCGGAGCTGCACTTCCCGATGGAGCAGGTGCAGTGGCTGGAAGTGCCGCAGGGCACGCTGATCGTGTTCGACGGCAGCTTTCCCCATGTATCAGAGGCCAACCGCTCGGCCCAGTCGCGCCACGCCTTCACGCTGCATGCGGTCAGCGGCACCGCACACTACCCGGCATCCAACTGGATCCAGCGGCCACCCGACAACAGCCTGCCGTTTCAGGGATTTCAGTAAAAGGCGTACTGCATTCGGCTGGAGAGCATGTAGCCGTTCCTGGTGTAAATGCCGCCATTGAGATAGGCCAGCTGGTACTTGATGGCTTCCTTGCCGCCCAGCGACCAGGTTCCGGCGATCACCGGCCCAAAGCGGTGTGACTGGAATTTCTGTGGCGCCCAGTGGTCCCAGTCACCCAGTTCACCAAAGCCTTGCAGGCCGAACTGGAACATCGGCCGCCAGCGGTACTTGACCTGCCACTGGTACTTCAGCTGCGTGGCCGGCTCGGGTGTCATGCCGAAGCTGCGCTCGAAGATCAGGTTGGCATTGACCTGGGTACGCCCGAAGTCGGTCTGCATGGCCGGGCCGAATTCCAGAGCGTAGCCGCTGCCTGAGCCCTGATTGAAGTACAGGTTGGTGTGCAGCGCCACGTCAATCGGATACTGACCCTGGGTCAGCAGATAGTCGTTCTGCCAGTTCCAGGAGCTGATGGCCGTGGCCTGGCCAGCGGAGCCGATATAGCTGGCATAGACCTCGGTGTACCAGCGCTTGGTCACGCTGTAGCCAAAGCCGATCTCGGGCCAGATGGTCTCTGGCTGGCCCGGAAACTTGACGGTCCAGTAGCGGAAGTCGATGTTCTTCTCGCCCTCGTTCTCGTATACCGAAACCAGGTAATAGCCTGGATCAGCCAGCGCAAAGTGCGGCAGCAGCAACAGCAAACCTGCGGCCAGCAGGCGCTTCACGTTCATCGGGCTCACATGGAATCTGGCACTTGTCACAACGTCAGCTTCGCCCAGACTGGCGGCTGCGTCAAGCGCTGCCGTCAACGGTACGGCTCACTGAGCCGCAACGTCGCCCTGCACCAACCCAATGCGCCGGCGCAGCCGCGCCGCCTCTGCCACCTGTGCGCCAGCCTCGGCAGCACGCAGCTGCACGTTGAGCCATGCCAGCAGCGGCCGGCGCCAGCCCTGGCCGGAGGCTGCGTCCACCGCCTGTGCCTGCACCGCGGGTGCGGCCTGGGCGGCGCGGAACAGCACGCCAGCGGCCACCAGCCGGGCCAGCGGATCCGCCATGGTCTGGATGGCAGCGGCGGCAGCGTCCGCATTGCCAGAGGCCTGGGCCACGGTGCGGTGCTGCTCCGGCAGCAGCGCCAGATCGCCCGGCTGCAAACTGCCGGCCAGGTAGTTGGCATAGGCCCGGTCTGCAGCGCTGGCATCTGCACGCAGCGGCTCAAAACCGGCGCAGGGCTCCAGCACCAGGCTGGCAACTCGCGTGGCGCAGCGCAGCAATTCGAAACGCGCCATCAACTCCAGCCGGCCGGTGCGGGCAATCTCGCCGCGGGCGCGGGCCGCTTCCGCCGCCTCCACCCGGCTGTCGCCGCGCAGCCACGCGTCGCTGGCGGCCAAGCTGGCGCCATGCGCGCTCATCTGCCAGTCGGGCGTGGGTGGTTTGCTGCTGCACGCGACCAACAGGGCAAGGGACACGGCCAGCGGGGCGGGGCAGCGACGAGCGAAGCACCAGGACAGGCTCGGACGCCGCAGACCTTTACCCAGCGCAACCGCGCTCAGCGAGGGATTTTCAGCGCTCATGGCAGCTTGATCTCCGTGTCACGGGCGAAGGGCCACTTGCGGTTGATCTCGTTGATCAGGCCTTCCACCTTGCGCAAGCTGGCCTCAACCTCGCCGCGCAGGCTGCCCAGGTCCGTGGTCGCCACCCGCACATTGCCGGCAATGCCCTGGGCCTCGCGCAGCAGGCCGTCCACCCGCTGCAGGCTGGCACGGGCATCGGTCAGCATGCCATTGAGTTGCTGCACGCTGGCGCGGGCGTCCTTGAGCAGTCCGTCTGGCCCCAGCACCTGGGCGTCGGCCTTCTGCACCAGACCGTCGAGCCGGCCCAACAGGGCATTGGTGCGGTCGATGATCTCGTTGCTGCGCTGCAGCGTGGCCAGTACCTGGCGCGCACCCGCCTCGCTGCCCAGCAGTACCGCCAGCGCGCCGCCGGGGCCGTTGATGCGCTCGGCGAGGGTCTGGGCCTGGGACAGGCTGAGCGCCAGCGGCGCGTCCTTGGCGGTCAGGGCCACCAGGTTCTCGCTCAGGTCCCGCACAGCGCTGACCACCCGCGGAATGTCGGCGCCGGTGTCCCCACGCAGCACGCTGCGCACCGCGCCATCGGGCAGCGGCGGATCGGTCAGGATGCCGCTGTAGGCGCGGATATTGGTGTTGCCCACCACGCCGCGCACCAGGGTGAAGATGCTGCTGGTGCGCAGCCAGCGTGCGTCCTTCAGCGGCACGTCGATGACGATGCGGGCATTGCCCTCGTCGGCCAGCTCGATCCGGCGCACCCGGCCGATCGGAAAGCCGGAGAAGGTCAGGTCCATGCCCACGCCCACACCTTCCGAATCCTCGGCCACCAGCACCAGGGTCTGGGTCTGTTCGAAGGCGCCCCGGGCGTATAGCACATACAGCACCGAGGCCACGATCAGTGCCAGCATGAACAGCAGCAGCAGCAGCGCCTTGGCCTCCAGATGGGCCACCGGCGGTGGCTCGGGCTTGCTCGCGGGTTCTGCAGCTTCGGTCATCTGCGGCAAGCGCTGTGGCGGTAAATGGATGCAGACACGGTGTCCACGGCTTCAGTAGTAGTTGCCGACCAGCGACACGCCTTCGAGCAACAGCAGTGCCACAAACATGTAAACCAGCGCGCGCAGTTCGGCGCTGGTGCGGGCACCGCGCCGGGTCTCGTCGTGCAGCGCCGCCACCATCGGGATCAGGGCCACAGCCAGGCTGAAGAACAGCGTCTTGAGCACGAAGATCAGCGTCACGGCGGGCTCGAACACCTGGCCGAACAGCCGGGTGAAACCGGGCAGGCCAGAGAGCGTGAAGCCATAGACCGCCAGGTAGGCAATCACCAGCGCCACCACGCAGCTCAGCGCGGCGAGCGTCACGGCGGCAAAGATGCCGGCCAGCACCCGAGGCAGTACCTGGGCACGCAAGTCGGCCTGCCGTGCAGTGATCTCGCCGCGCAGGCGCATGGCGCGCAGTTCCAGGCCATCGGGCAGGGTGCAACGCACGGCCACAAACAGGCTGGCAATCAGCGGTATCAGCTCCAGCACCAGCACCCGGATCACCATTTGCAATGCATACTGCGACAGGCCATAGCTCAACGCCGTCACCACCACGATGCGCGTCAGCACCAGGCTGAGCAAGGCACACAGCAGCGTGAACCAGACCAGGATCGGCGCTGTGTCCAGATACAGCTGCACCGCCAGTTCGCGCCGGTTGGAGCGGCTGTAGCTCGACGGCAGCAGCGCCAGCACCATCAGCTGCGCCGCCAGGTGCAACGCCTGCCAGAAGCCCAGGGCGCGCTGCAGCAGCAGCCGGCCCAGCGTCTGCGGCAGATGTGGCATGGAGGAGAGGGATGCCATACGGGCATGATAGCCTCGGGCCATGCCCAACAGGCAGGGGAAATTTACATGGAAGTATCAGCCATCCAACAGCCGGCTGCGCCCGCACCGCGGCTGCGCACTTTTGACGAATTGCCGGGGCCGCGACTGCTGCCCCTGTTCGGCAATGCCTTGCAGCTCAAGCGTGACCGCGTGCACCAGCAAATGGAAGCCATGAGCCACCAGTACGGCCCGATCTACCGGCTCAAGGTCGGTCCGCGCAAGGTGCTGGTGGTGTCCGACCACGAACTGGTGGCGCAGATTCTGCGCGACCGGCCGGACGGCTTCAGACGTAGCACCAAGCTCGAACAGGTGGGGCTGGAGATGGGCCTGCAGCGCGGCGTCTTCGGCTCCAATGGTGAGGCCTGGAAAGCCCAGCGTCGGATGGTGATGGCCGGCTTCACACCGGCCACGGTGCGGGCCTACTTTCCGTCGCTGGCCAAAGTGACACGCCGCCTGCACGGGCGCTGGCAGAAGGCGGCGCGCAGCGGCGGCTGGATCGACCTGCAGGCGGACCTGATGCGCTTCACCGTGGACGCGATCTGCGGCCTGGCCTTTGGCGCCGAGATCAACACGCTCGAATCCGACGAAGAGGTGATCCAGCAGCACCTGGACAAGATCTTCCCGGCGCTGTTCCGCCGCACGTTTGCCATGTTTCCCTACTGGCGCTACCTGCGCCTGCCGCAGGACCGGGCGCTGGACCGCAGCGTGATCGCAGTCAACGCCGCCATCAGCGGCTTCATTGCCCAGGCACGCGAGCGCATGCGCGCCGAGCCGCAGCGGCGCGAACAACCCGGCAACCTGCTGGAGGCCATGATCGCTGCCGCCGACCTGGGTGACAGCGGCGTCAACGACGAGGATGTGGCCGGCAATGTGCTGACCATGCTGCTGGCCGGCGAGGACACCACGGCCAACACCCTGGCCTGGATGATCGATCTGCTGTGGCGCAACCCGGACGCGCTGAAGACTGCGCAGGCTGAGGCCCGCGAGCGCTGCGGCGGCCTGGCGGAGTTCAGCCATGAACAGATGGGAACACTGGACTATGTCGAGGCCTGCGCCCACGAGACCATGCGCCTCAAGCCTGTGGCGCCCTTCAATGTGCAGCAGGCGCTGCGCGACACCCAGGTCGGCGATGTGCTGGTGCCTGCCGGCGGCGTGGTGCTGGTGCTGATGCGCAGCGACAGCGTGGATGAACGGCATGTGCCGCAGGCCGCCCGCTTCATGCCAGAGCGCTGGCTGCAGGATGGCGCGCCCGGCCAGGCCGCGAGTTCCGCCAAGCGCATCTCCATGCCCTTTGGCGCCGGCCCGCGGGTCTGCCCGGGGCGCTACCTGGCGCTGCTGGAGATCAAGATGGCGATGGCCATGCTGCTGACGCAGTTCGAGATCCTGGAGGTCAGCACACCCGACGGCAGCGAAGCACGCGAGCACATGGCCTTCACCATGATGCCGGTGGGCCTGCGGATGCGACTGGCGACGCGCAGCTGACCGCCACCGCGTCTGACAACGCTTTAGATTCAGGAGTGCTCCGCGCTTTCCAGATGCGGACTGCAGCCTGATTTGCCTCAATGCTGCGGGTCCACGCGGGCCCGCAGTGCCTTCGTCTCGGAGCGTACGCCTTTGTCTTGCAGCCGGCGCTGGCGCGCGCCGTAGCTGGGCTTGGTGGCCTTGCGCAGGCGCGGTGCCACGGCCACGCTGGCTACCAGCTCGTGCAGCCGGGCAAAGGCGTCGAGTCGGTTCATGTCCTGGCTGCGGTGCTGCTGGGCCTTGATCACCAGCACGCCGTCGCGCGTGATGCGGCTGTCGCGCAGCGCCAGCAGGCGTTCCTTCACATCTGGGGGCAGAGATGACGCCGGCACATCAAAGCGCAGGTGAATGGCGCTGGAGACCTTGTTGACGTTCTGGCCACCCGCACCCTGGGCCCGGATCGCCGTGATCTCGACCTCGGACTCGTTGATCTGCAAGGGTGTCATGGCTGCGCCAGGCTCAGCCCGAGCGGCATGGTGGTTTGGTGGCCGACGGCGTAGCGATCAGGCGGGCACCGTCATCTGCGCCAGCGCCGCCAACGCCAGGGCGTAGCCGTTGACGCCAAAGCCGGCCATCACCGCCTTGGCCACCGGCGAGATCCAGGAGTGATGGCGGAAGGCTTCGCGCGCATGCACATTGCTGATGTGCAGCTCGACCAGCGTGATGCCGGTGCCCTTGATCGCGTCATGCAGCGCAATGCTGGTGTGGGTGTAGGCGCCGGCGTTGAGCACCACGCCGGCCAGTTGGCCGGCAGCATGCAGCCTGCCGGCCTCATGGATCCAGTCGATCAGTTCGCCCTCGTGGTTGCTCTGGCGGAATGCCAGCGCCATGCCGTTGGCGGCACAGGCGCGTTCGCACAGGGCCTGCACGTCGGCCAGGGTCTGCGAGCCATAGACGGCCGGCTCGCGCGTGCCCAGCAGGTTCAGGTTCGGGCCGTTGAGTACAAATGCAGTTTTCATGGCAGCGTGTATGGGTTGGTGTTTGGCGGCGGCAGCGCTCTGCCGTGCCTGTGGAAGAATCCCGTCGATGAGGCAGACCGTAACTGTAGTGGAAAGCGCCCGGCGCGGCAGCGCAGCACGGGCATGAAACCCCGCTACTTCCTGCAATTGGTGGCGCTGTCGGCGCTCTGGGGCGCGTCCTTCATGCTGATCCGCTTGGCCAGCCCGCTGCTCGGCCCCAATGTGCTGACGGCACTGCGCATCGGCCTGGCCACGCTGACGCTGGCCATCATCATGCGCAGCCTGCGCCAGCCCTGGCCGCTGCATCACTGGCGCGAGCTGGCGCTGATCAGCGCGCTGTCGGTGGCCGTGCCCTTTCTGCTCTATTCTTGGTCGGCACTGTACCTGCCGGCCGGCTACAGCGCCCTGCTCAACACCACCGCCGTGCTGTTCGGCACCTTCGCCTCGGCCTGGATGGGTGAAGACCGCCTGACCGGGCGCAAGCTCACCGGTTGCCTCCTGGGTTTTTGTGGCGTGGCCCTGATCGTGCGTCTGGGGCCGGTGGAACCGACGCCGGCCGTGGTGCTGGCGGCCCTGGCCTGCGTCACGGCCTCTGCCTGCTACGGCATCTCCACACCGCTGATGAAGCGCGCCATCGGCCGCATGCAACCGCTGCAGATTGCCGCCGGCATCCATGCCCTGGCCTTCATCGCCCTGCTCCCAGGCGCCGCCTGGAGCTGGCCCGCAGCCCGCTTCTCACCCATGGCGCTGGGCGCCGTGCTGTTGATGGGCGTGGTCACCTCGGGCCTGGCCTACTGGATGCACCTGCGCATCATGGTGCACGTCACCCCCGTAGCCGCCATGAGCCCGTCGTTCATGATCCCGGTCTTCGGCGTAGGCTGGGGCCACGCATTCCTGGGCGAGCCCCTGAGCGCCGGCATCTGGGCCGGTGGCGCGCTGGTGCTGCTGGCGAGTGCACTGGTGACGGGGTTCAATCCGTGGGGTCGTCGAGGTGCTTGATTGGCGTTTGAAGGCCATGGGCTGAGGTGTGTGCATAGGTGAGCCGAGGATGCGCAAGTCCGGACTTTTGTACGCCGAGGATGCCGCAGTGGGTAGCTCCGCGAATGTCCTCCGTCGTCGGCCTGCAGCCTCCTCCTCCCCCTCTACTTCGCTGCGCCACCCACCCCGGCATCCTCGGCGGCGATGGGGGGTTGGCACGCTTATTCCGTAGCACACCAGCAAGATCAGGTCGGCGGGGCGCTCGGCGCAGCGGCGTAGAGGAGGAGCCCGCAGGGCGGGGGACAGCCGCGGAGCTGAGTGCGCCGTTGGCCTGATTCCACCAAGAAGCCCACGGACCCCAAGCGCTCGCAATCATTGGCAAACGATCAGCAGAACAGACTGCTCAAGGCGACAGCCGCGTCACCCGGTCCGTCGCTGGCGGCGCCACCGGGCTGTTGGTCCGGATGTAGGCTTCCAGGGCTTCGATGTCCAGGTCGCCGCCCACCACCTCGGTGCCCAGACCGAAGACGCTGTACCTGTCGCCGCCCGAGGCCAGGAAGTTGTTCATAGTCACCCGGTATTTCGCCGTGTCGGACAGCGGCACGCCATTGAGCCGCATGTTACTGACACGCGCGCCGGGCGGCGTGTTCAGGTCGAAGGCGTAGCTGAAGCCATTGGAATGGATCAACGTGCTCTGGTTGCCGCTGGTGGGGGTGGCACCGAACTGCTGCTCCAGCAACTGGCGGATCTGGGCGCCGGTGAAAGTCTTGACCACCAGGTTGTTGGCAAAGGGCTGCACCGTGAACAGCTGGCCATAGGTCACGGCGCCGTCGGGGCCGGGGATCAGATCGGCCCGCACCGCGCCGGTGTTGATGAAAGCGATCTGGGCACCGCCCTTGTCGGGTGCGCTGGTGGCGGCCAACTGGGCGTCGGCAATCAGGTTGCCCAGGGGGCTCTCGCGCGTCGGCGTGACGCGGCGCGTGATCGTAGTCGTGATCCTTCCCACCGGGCGCTGCGCCAGGCCGGACGCCTCCATGGCATAGCGCGCAACCAGGGCAGCGACTTCCGGGTCTTTCGGGAACACCGGATACAGGCTGGTCAGCGGCACCGTGTTGCCGCTGCCAGTGATATAGGGCTCGCCCTGCACGATCACGTTGCTGGCCGACTTGGCCGTCACCTTGCGTGTTCGGGTGTCGAAGCGGATGTTGACGTCGGTCAGCAGCGTGCCATAGGAGCCGGCGCTGGTCAGCAGGAACGGCCGAGCCGGGTTGATGCGGCCGTAGTCGCAGATGTAGGAGCGGTGGGTGTGGCCGCTGATCACCACGTCCACGGCCGGGTTCAGTCGCTCCAGCACCGGCAGGATGTCGCCGGTCAGGCCGGGGCAGGACTTGTCGTTGTAGCCACCGGTGCTCGCGCCGCCTTCGTGGATCACGACCACGATCACCTCCGCGCCCTGGGCTCGCAGCTTGGGAATCAAGGCATTGGCGGTGTCGGCTTCGTCCATGAACTGCAGGCCGACGATGCCGGCCGGCGTCACTACACCGGGCGTGCCCTTGAGCGTCATGCCGATGAAGCCCACCTTGACGCTGGCCGCGCCCTGGCGGAACTCCTTGATGCCGGTGGGCGCAAACAGCGTGCTGCCGTCGTCGCGCAGCGTGTTCGCCGCCAGGTAAGTGAAGTTGGCGCCGGGGAAGGCCTTGTTCACGCGGCAGGGCTCGCGCACGGTGTACTTCTCGCAGCCGCCGCGGCCCATGCGCAGCAACTCGTCCCGGCCCTTGTCAAACTCGTGGTTGCCCACGGCATTGAAGTCGATCTTCATCAGATTCACGGCTTCGATCGTGGCCTCGTCCAGGAACAGGGCCGAGACCAAGGGGCTGGCGCCGATCATGTCACCGGCCGAGACCACGGCATGGTTCGGATTCTGCTGGCGTAACGCAGCCACGGCAGAGGCCATGTAGGCAATGCCACCGGCGGGTACCGCCACCGTGGCCGTGCCCTGGGCCGGCGCGCTGATGGACAGCCGTGGTGGCTCGATATTGCCGTGCAGGTCGTTGAAGCCGATCAGCTTGATCTGGATCGCGTCCGGCATGTCGGCGCCGGGCTTGGGGCCGGTGGTACAGGCGGCCAACAGGGTCGCGACGGTGGCCAACAGGGCATGGGAAAGAATTCGCATTCTGTGGAAGTCCAAACGACAGGGAAAGGAAGAATCAGGCTGCAGAAGCAGTTGCACGGGCAATGTCGGGCGTGCCCACCTGCACGTCGCCGCACTGGGCCCGCTGGCGCAGCGCATGCTCCATCACCACCAGGGCCAGAAAGGCCTCGGCAATCGGCGTGGCGCGGATGCCGACGCAGGGGTCGTGCCGACCTTTGGTCACCACCTGGGTCGGCACACCGCTCAGGTCGATCGAGTCGCGCGGTGTGATGATCGAGCTGGTGGGCTTGATGGCGATCGACACCTCCAGGTCCTGTCCGGTGGTGATGCCGCCCAGCGTGCCACCGGCGTTGTTGCTCTGGAAGCCCGTGGGTGCCAGGCCGTCGCCATGGGTGGTGCCGCGCTGCGTCACGCTGGCAAAGCCGGCGCCGATCTCCACGCCCTTGACCGCATTGATGCCCATCATGGCCCAGGCGATGTCGGCATCCATCTTGTCGAACAGCGGCTCGCCCAGCCCCACCGGCACGCCGCTGGCCACCACCCGGATGCGGGCGCCGCAGGAGTCACCGGCCTTGCGCAGTGCATCCATGTAGTGCTCCAGCGCGGCAACATCGGCCACCGGTGCAAAGAACGGGTTGTTGGGCACGTGCTCCCAGGACTCGAAGGCAATCGCAATGTCGCCAATCTGCGTCATGCAGCCGCGAAACAGCGTGCCGTACTTCTCGGCCAGCCACTTCTTCGCCACGGCGCCGGCCGCCACCATGGGCGCGGTCAGCCGGGCCGAAGCCCGGCCGCCGCCGCGCGGATCACGCACTCCGTACTTGTGCAGGTAGGTGTAGTCGGCGTGTCCGGGTCTGAAGGTCTGGTGGATGCTGCCGTAGTCCTTGCTGCGCTGGTCGGTGTTGCGGATCAGCAGACAGATCGGCGTGCCGGTGGTCTTGCCCTCGTACACACCAGAGAGAATCTCCACCACATCGGGCTCGTTGCGCTGGGTCACGTGCCGGCTGGTACCGGGGCGGCGTCGGTCCAGGTCACCCTGAATGTCGGCCTCACTCAGGGCCATGCCGGGCGGGCAGCCGTCAATCACACAGCCAATGGCCGGGCCATGTGACTCACCGAAGTTGGTCACGGCAAACAGGTTGCCGAAGGTATTGCCGCTCATGCATTGGATTATCCCCGAGGCCCGGCGTGGGTTGCGAGCAGCCGGCCCGCTGTGTGTGTGGGGCGCCGGCGCCGTCTCAGTCAAAATATGAGGAACAACCCCACGATGCAACAAGTCGTCCAACCCAGCCCGCCCGTGATCGGCTCCGCAATGCCGTTCCAGACCCGCCGTCTGGAACACGTGCTGCTGTCCGTGGTGATCGCCATGCTGGTGATTACCATGCCCATGCTGTGGCTGGGCAAGTGGATCGTGGCGGCCATGCTGGTTGCCGCCACGGCGGCGCTGTGTCTGGCCCTGCGCCTGGCACGCCGCGGCAACACCGAAACCGCCGCCAAAGTGATGCTCAGCACGCTGACGCTGGCGCTGGGTACGCTGATCCTCAATGGCCAGGGCCTGCGCGACGAGGCGGTGCTGGCGCTGCCCGGCATCCTGGTCTTCGCCAGCATGTTCGGCAGCCGCCGTCTGTACTTCAGCATGCTGGGCCTGATGCTGCTGTTGCTGCTGGGTGTGGGCGTGGCCAGCCTGCTGGGCTGGCGCCAGAACCTGGCCACCACCATCCGGTTCGACACCATGATCTCGGTGCTGGGCATCCTGTCCGTCATCGGCTATTACATCTGGCTCATGGCGGCCGACCTGCGCCGCACCATGGACAGCCTGGAGACCGAGATCCGCAGGGTGCGCAGCTCGCACGACCGGATCGAAGCCCTGGCCCACCACGACGCGCTTACCGGGTTGCCGAACCGGCTGCTGGCACGGGACCGGTTCGAGCAGGCGGCGTCGCACGCCCAGCGCAGCCGCACCCTGGCGGCGCTGCTGTTCATTGACCTGGACAACTTCAAGACCGTGAACGACTCGCTTGGCCACGCCGCGGGCGACCAGCTGCTGCGCGATGTCGCCGAGCGGCTGGTGCAATCGGTGCGCGTCGGTGACACCGTGAGCCGCCAGGGGGGCGACGAGTTCCTGATCGTGATCGGCGACCTGGCCGACGAAGACGCGGTGGCTGCCACCGCTGCCAAGCTGATCGAGCGCCTGGCCAAGCCCTTTCACCTGGGTGACGTGGAGGTCACGGCCACCTGCTCCATCGGCGTTGCCCTGTATCCGCAAAATGGCAATGACTTCGAGAGCCTGCTCAAACATGCCGACATGGCGATGTACCAGGCCAAGGAGTCGGGGCGCAATGCCATGCGCTTCTACGACGAGGACATGCAGACCAGCGTGATCCACCATCTGCACCTGATCAGCGCCATGCGCACGGCCCTGGCCCACGGCAATTTTCAGCTGCACTTTCAGCCGCAGTTTGACCTGCGCAGCGGCCGGCTGCTGGGCGCCGAAGGCCTGCTGCGCTGGAACCATCCGGAGCTGGGCGCAATTTCGCCGGCCGAGTTCATCCCGCTGGCGGAACGCTCCGGCCTGATCATCGAGCTGGGTGCCTGGGTGCTGCTGGAAGCCTGCCGCCAGGCCCGCGCCTGGCAGCTCGCAGGCCTGGGTGACCTGACCGTGGCCATCAATGTCTCGCCGATCCAGTTCCGCCGTGGCGCTCTGGAGCAGCACATTGACACGGCGCTGGCCAACACCGGCCTGGCGGCAAGCTGCATTGAACTGGAGATGACAGAGTCCCTGCTGCTGGCCGACGCCGCCGAGCTCAGCGCCCTGCTGCAGCGGCTGCACAAGCGCGGCATGCGCCTGGCCATTGACGACTTTGGCACCGGTTACTCGAACCTGGGCTACCTCAAGCGCTTTGCCGTGCAGCGGCTGAAGATCGACCAGTCTTTCGTGCGCCGGCTGACGGCCAACGCCAATGACGCAGCGATCGTCCGCGCCATCGTGCAGATGGCCCACAGCCTGGGCATGGAGACCGTGGCCGAAGGCATCGAGGATGCCGCCACGCTGCAGCAGCTGCAGGCCATGGGCTGCGACTTGGGCCAGGGCTTCCACTGGTCGCCGGCGCTGCCGGCCGGGGACTTTCTGGCCTTTGCAAAAGCCCACCAGTAGCACCGCCATCCGGCAGGGCTGGCTGGAACGGTTTGCGCTTTGTTGCAACGCAACATTCGACCATGCACGCAACCGGAGCACGCCATGCTGGACCGCACCAGCACCCTCTTCTCCCATGTGAAGCAGCAAGACACGGCCTATGTCTCGGGCGGCCTGCGCGATTTCTTTCCGTACCGGGATCTGGGAATTGCCGAAGCCACGCACGGCAAGGTGATTGCGCACCTGGTTCGGGCCAACAGGGCACCAGAAGACCCACCACGTGCGGACCGGTGTCGGCCACTACGGCGTGTTCAGCGGCCATAAGTGGGCACAGCAGATCTACCCCAGAGTCCGGGACGTCATTCATTCCAGCAGCAGTCTTTGAAGGGTCCGAAGTCCACTGAGCTCTTCGGGCGCCGGTTTGTCTGAGACCCGGTTGCGCTCTGGTGCCGCTCGACCTTGGGCACACCGAGGACGCTGGGGTGGGTAGCTCCGCGAATGTCCTCCGTCGTCGGCCTGCGGCCTCCTCCTCCCCCTCTACTTCGCTGCGCCACCCACCCCGGCATCCCCGGCAGCGCATGTGGTTGGCGTGCGCTGTCCGCCTACTCCCCCTCGCCCCCTTGGGGGAGAGGGTTAGGGTGAGGGGGTGCACTGCAGCCACATATGTCGAAAACAATAATACCATTCGACATGACACTTCATCGACGCCAGACTCAGAGCATCAGACCGCATTTTCACCAGCTTTTCGCTCTCAGAAGTGGCCGAAAGGCGCATGGAACAGCTACGGACAGCTACCACTTTTGTAGCAGAAGGGATTTCTTCAGAGCATCCCGAACACGATATCAGGCTGGCGGGGTGCTCGGCTCAGCGGCGGGAAGGAGGAGGAGGAGGCCGCAGGCCGACGACGGGGGACAGCCGCGGAGCTGAGTACCCCGTCGGCCTGCCGACTTTGCGACACGGCGCTAATATCCAGCAGCATGACCGACCGCGCCACCACCCTCGCCGCCGCCCTGATACGTAACTTCCATGAGGTGCCGATGACGCGCCTGCTGCGGGAACCGCACTACGACGCGCAGGGTGCGCGGCTGGCACGCGGTACGGCGGCGCGCAAGCTCGGGGCTTCGGTGGACGTGCTGGAGCCGGGCAAGACCGGGTGTCCGTACCACCTGCACCATGCCCAGGAAGAGATGTTCATCGTGGTCGAGGGCAGCGGCACGCTGCGCGTGGCGGGCGAGATGCTGCCGCTCAAGGCCGGCGACGTGGTGTTCATCCCGGCCGGGCCGGAGTATCCGCACCAGATCATCAACAGCTCGGATGCGCCGCTGAAGTACCTGTCCATCAGCACGATGGAGCAGCCGGAGATCTGCGAGTATCCGGATTCGGGCAAGTATCTGGCTGAGGGCAGCCTGGGGAGCAGCACACCGTTTGAAGTGATCGGCCGCAAAGGCGCCGGCCTGGACTACTGGGACGGCGAACCCTGACAGGCTGTCATGGCCCCTGGCACGGTGCGAGGCCGTGGCGCTGTCGCTCAGCCGTCCTTGGGCTCCTCGCCACCCGGCCAGTCGCGGATGTAGGCCTTGAGCATCTGGTTTTCGAAGTTCTGGCTGTCGACCACGGCCTTGGCCACATCGTAGAAGCTGATCACGCCCATCAGCATCTTCTTGTCCATCACCGGCATGTAGCGCGCGTGGCGCTCCAGCATCATGCGTCGCACCTCGTCCAGTTCGGTGTCCGAAGCGCATATCAGCGGTGCCGCGTCCATGGCACCGCGGACCGTGGTCTTGCCGATACTGCCATGGCCCTTCACCAGAACCCGGATCACCTCGCGAAAGGTCAGCATGCCCACCAGTTCGCCATGGTCCATCACCACCAGCGAGCCGATGTCCTTCTCGGCCATGACGTCCAGCGCGTCGGCCAGTTCCTCGTCGGGTGACGCCGTGTACAGCGTGCTGCCCTTGACCCGCAAAATATCGCTGACTTTCATCCTGATCTCCTCCTGGCTTGGCTGTCGCCCTGTGATCGGCAGACCATCAAGATGGTCCACAATGGCTTGATTCAACCCTTATAAGCAACCGCGGTCAAGCCCATTGTCGCTGCGTCCCCCAGGGTCCACGACAGGGACCAACCCGCACCAGGAGACACCATGCCCGGTTATTCCGACCCCGGCTTCGACACGCTGGCGCTGCACGCCGGCGCCGCGCCCGACCCGACCACGGGCGCACGCGCCGTGCCGATCCACCTCAGCACCTCGTTCGTGTTCGAGTCCAGCGACCACGCGGCCGCACTGTTCAACCTGGAGCGCGCCGGCCACGTGTATTCGCGCATCAGCAACCCGACCAACGCCGTGCTGGAGCAGCGCATGGCAGCGCTGGATGGCGGCATCGGCGCCATCACCACGGCCAGCGGCCAGGCCGCGCTGCACCTGAGCATTGCCACGCTGATGGGCGCGGGCTCGCACATCGTCGCATCCACCGCGCTATATGGCGGCTCGCAGAACCTGCTGCATTACACCCTGCGCCGCTTCGGCATTGATACGACATTTGTCAAGCCGGGCGACATTGACGGCTGGCGCGCAGCGATCCGGCCAGAAACCCGGCTGCTGTTTGGCGAGACCGTGGGCAACCCCGGGCTGGATGTGCTCGACATTCCCACGGTGAGCGCCATAGCCCACGAGGCCGGCGTGCCGCTGCTGGTGGATTCGACCCTGACCACACCCTGGCTGATGAAGCCGCTGGACCTGGGCGCGGACCTGGTCTACCACTCCGCCACCAAGTTCCTCAGCGGCCACGGCACCGTGATCGCTGGCGTGGTGGTGGACGGCGGCAGCTTCGACTGGGAGCGCTCGGGCAAGTTTGCCGAAATGACACAGGCCTACGCCGGCTTCCACAACATGGTGTTCTCGGAAGAGTCCACGGTCGGTGCCTTCCTGCTGCGGGCCCGGCGCGAGGGTCTGCGCGACTTTGGCGCCTGTCTGAGCCCGCACTCGGCCTGGCTGGTGCTGCAGGGCATCGAGACCCTGCCGCTGCGCATGGCGCGCCACATGCTCAACACCCAGCGCGTGGTCGAGTTCCTGGCCAGCCAGGACTTTGTGTCACGGGTCGGCCATCCGCTGCTGGTCACCCACCCCAGCCACACCTTGGCCAACAAGCTGCTGCCGCGCGGCGCCGGCTCGGTCTTCAGCTTCGACCTCAAGGGCAGCCGCGAACAGGGCAAGAAGTTTGTCGAGGCGCTGCGCCTGTTCAGCCACCTGGCAAATGTGGGCGATTGCCGCAGCCTGGTGATCCACCCGGCCAGCACCACGCACTTCCGCATGAGCGACGAAGCCCTGGCGCTGGGCGGCATCACCCAGGGCACGATCCGCCTGTCCATCGGCCTGGAAGACCCGGACGACCTGATCGACGACCTGAAGCGCGCGCTCAAGTCCGCGGAACGCGCCTGAGACGGCAGGAGACCACAACCATGTACCTGACCGTCAACGGCCACCAGACCTTCTGCTACACCGGCGGCAAGGCCTTCGATACCACCAAGCCCACTGCCGTGTTCATCCACGGCGTGCTCAACGACCACAGCGTCTGGATCCTGCAGACGCGCTACTTTGCCAACCATAGCTGGAATGTGTTGGTGCCGGACCTGCCGGGACACTGCAAGAGCGCCGGCCCGCCACCCACCAGCGTGGAAGAAGCGGCGCAGTTCGTGCTGGCGCTGCTGGACGCCGCCGGTGTGCAGCAGGCGGCGCTGGTGGGCCACAGCTTCGGTTCGCTCACAGCCCTGGAGGCCACGGCCCGGGCGCCTGCACGCGTGACAATGCTGGCGCTGGTGGGCACCGCCTACCCGATGAAGGTCTCGCCAACGCTGCTGGACCTGGCGCAGAACAATCCGCCCAAGGGCATGGCCATGGTGAACGTGTTTTCGCACTCCATGCTGGCGCCGCCACCCTCGGCCCTGGGGCCGGGCACCTGGCTCTATGGCAGCTCGCTGGCGCTGATGAAGCGGGTGTTCGCCAGCAATACCCAGCACAACCTTTTCTACACCGGCTTCAAGGCCTGCGACAGCTACAGCGGTGGCGAAGCGGCGATGCAGCAGGTGGACTGCCCCACCCTGTTCCTGCTGGGCCAGAACGACCAGATGACGCTGCCAAAGAATGCCGGCAGCCTGATCGCCCTGGCGCGCCACGGCAGCGTGGTGACGGTGCCAGCCGGGCACCAGCTGATGACAGAGGCGCCTGACGCCACGCTCGCGGCATTGCGCGACTTTCTGCACGGATGACGGATCGCAGTCCCGGCACCATGCAGTCCTGGACCCCACCCGCCATGACGCCACAGCGCGCCGCCGACATCGCGTCCAGCTTCGACCTGCGCAGCCTGCCCGCCGACTTCTTCGAGGACCCGTACCCGGTGTACCGCGCGCTGCGTGAGAGCGAGTCGGTGCGCCGAATGCCCGATGGCAGCTACTTCCTGACGCGCCATTGTGACGTGGTGGCGGTGTACCGAGATGCCCGGGTCTTCAGCTCCGACAAGCAGGTGGAGTTCGGACCGAAGTACAACATCACGCCCTATGACAGCAGCGCCACCGCACCGCTGTACCAGCACCACACCACCAGCCTGGTGTTCAACGACCCCCCGCTGCACACCCGGGTGCGTAGCCTGATCATGGGCGCGCTGACCCGGCGCGCCATCGCCGCCATGGAGCCGGGCCTGGTGACGCTGGTGGACAGTCTGCTGGACCGCATCGAGGCCCGCGGCGGCGGCGACCTGGTGACCGACTTTGCCTGCGCCATTCCGGTGGAGGTGATAGGCAACCTGCTGGGCGTGCCGCATGCCGAGCGCGCACCGCTGCGTGGCTGGTCGCTGGCAATCCTGGGAGCGTTGGAGCCGGCGCTCACGCCCGTACAGCAGGCCCTGGGCAACCAGAGTGTGCAGGAGTTCACCGCCTACCTGCAGCAGTTGGTGGCGCAGCGTCGCCGGCAACCGCTGGACCCGGAGCACGACGTGCTCACGCGCCTGATCCAGGGCGAGGGCGCGCAGCGTCTGAGCGAAGCCGAGTTGCTGCAGAACTGCGTCTTCATCCTCAACGCCGGCCACGAGACCACCACCAACCTGATCGCCAACGGCTTGGTGGCGCTCGCCGCCTGGCCCGACGCCCGCGCCCTGCTGCTATCGAAACAGAAGCTGCTCCCGCGCGATCCAGCGGCACTGGAGGTCTTCCTGTCGCTGGCAGTGGATGAATGTCTGCGCTTTGAATCCTCCAACCAGTTGGGCAACCGCCGGGCACTGACAGCATGCAACGTGGGTGGCGTGGACCTGCCCGCCGGCGCGCTGGTGACGCTGTGCATTGGCGCGGCGAACCGGGACCCCGCGATGTTCGAGCGCCCCGATGTGCTGGATCTGGAGCGCCCTAACAACCGGCACCTGGCCTTCGGCTTCGGCATTCACCAATGCGCCGGCCTGAGCCTGGCGCGCTTGGAGGGCCGCATCGCCATCGACCGCTTTGTGCGGCGCTTTCCGGCCTTCCGGCTCACGGCCGCGCCGCTGCGGGCGCCGCGGGCCCGCTTTCGCGGCTTCGCCGCCGTGCCCTTTGCCACGGCCTGAAACGGCGGCGCCGCTATTGCGCTGCGTGCACTGCGTCGACAGCGCTGCAGCGAGCGACTACCATCCAGAAATTGCACGAGGAGACCAGAATGACCACGCAGACCGCCACGGCAGACAGCGCCATTGACCCGAGCACCATGAAGAGCTTTGCCGAGTTCTACCCCTTCTATCTGACCGAGCACAGCAACCTCACCTGCCGCCGGCTGCATTTTCTGGGGTCCACATTGGCCCTGGCCTGCCTCGCCGTGTTCCTGGCCACCGGCCAGCTCCGCTACATCCTGCTGGGCCTGCTGTGCGGCTACGGCTGCGCCTGGATCGGCCACTTCGGCTTCGAAAAGAACAAGCCCGCGTCCTTCAAGCGCCCGCTCTACAGCTTCATGGGCGACTGGGTGATGTACAAGGACATCTGGCTGGGGAAGGTCAAGATTTCCTGAGACCTTGAACCCTTGGTGGGATCGGGCCATCGGCGCACTCAACTCCGCGGCTGTCCCCCGTCGCCGGCCTGCAGCCTCCTCCTCCGCCTTTACGCCGCTGCGCCGAGCGCCCCGCCGTCCTGATCCTGCAAGCGTGGTTGGCGTTCCGACCGCAGGTGCAAACCGCATTCGCTACAAAAGAAGTAGCCGTCCGTGCTGTATCCATGCGCTTTCTGGCCACATTTGCGAATGAAAAAGTGCAAGAAAATTGGTTTTCAAGGTTGCTGTAGCAGTGTAAGGCGCTATATGTCGAGTTGTGGCCGTATGATGCCTCTGT
>JANMKM010000427.1:0-14634 GCA_031372035.1 Rhodoferax sp.
GTGTCGCCGCGAGACGCGGCGCCACTTCCGTCCGTCCGTGCCTGCGCAGGCAGGCCTGGAGCCGCGGCCGTCAGCCCCTCGGGGGCGTCGCGGGGTGTTGACTCGTGCCCGATGCCGATGGTGTGGTGCCGGCGGTGGAAGCGCGGGCTGATCCACAGGCGCTCACCGATGCTGCCGAACCACAGGCGCACGTTGGCGTGCTGGAAGCTCTCGCTGAGCTGGGTCAGTGCCACGATGGCAACAAATTGGCCCGGTGCCACGCCGATCAACTGGGCCGCGACAACCATCAGGGCATCGCGCAGCATGTCGTCGAGCAGGTGGTTGCGGTTGTCGCTCCACATCGTCATCTGGCGCTGGGCATGGTGCAACGCATGCAGCTTCCACCACCAGTGGAATTGGTGCTGGCCACGATGGATCCAGTAGTTGATGAAGTCGAACACCACCAGGTACAGCACCAGGCTGGCCAGCGGCTGGTCGGTCACGCCGGGCCACAACGCATCCAGGTGGAAGGTGCCGATCCCGGCCACCCGGGCACTGCCAAAGATCTCGTCCATCACCGGATCGAGCGAGAAGAACATCGCCAGCTTGAACAGGCCCAGGCGGTGGATCAGGGTGTAGAGGATGTCGGTGCGGATCGTGCTGCGGTCGGTCACGGGCTCCACCGGGCGCCAGCGCTGCAGCGGCGCAATCACCAGCAGCAACACCAGCAGTTGCAGCACGCCCACCAGCAGCCAGCCAGTGGCGTCATAGGCGTCCTCCAGCAGGTTGCCCAGGCCCAGGGCAAAGGCCAGGGGTTGCACCGCACTCTCGTACAGCCACTGCTGCGCCACCAGGAATGCGTCGCCCAAAGTTTCCACGTGTCAGCCCCTGGCCGCGATCCAGGCCCTGTAGGCCGGGTGCTGGCGCAACGTCTCGAAACAGAAGCCCTTTTCCTTCAGCCCCACCAGCAAGGGCTCCAGCACCGCGGGCGCCCAGGGGTCCTTGCGGCTCCAGATACCGAGGTGCGCCATCAGGATGTCGCCAGCCTTGATATCGCGCAATGCCTTCTGCAGCAGCGCCTGGTTGCTGACCTTTTCGCTGGCCAGCTCATCGCCCAGGAAGCCGGCTGGTGCCCAGCCCACGTGGGCGTAGCCGCAAGCACTGGCGGCAGCCAGCAGCCGCGGCGAGGTCTTGCCGCCGGGCGCCCGGAACAGCGGCAGCGGCTTCTTGCCAGTGTGGTCCTGAAGGCGCTCTGCAGCATGAGCGATCTGCTCGCAGTATTTGGCCGCGTCCCAAGTAAAGGTGCGGCCCTCCAGGCCGCCGGCACCGGGCTCGATGCGAAAGCGCAGGGCCACGCCGGGCATGTCGCCACGCCAGTAGACATGGTCATAGGTGTGCGACGCGAACTCGTGACCCTCCAGGGCACGGGCCTTCCACCACGGTGCCCAGTGGTTGCCCAGGCTGCCGTCACCGACCTTGGTGCGTTCGTTGGCGGCAAAAAAGGTGACCCGCACCTGCTGGCGCCTGAGCACCTCGGCCACCAGCGGCGCCACCTCCATGTGGCCCGTGTCGAAGGTCAGATACAGCGGCTTTTCGCAGGTATTTGCGGCTGCAGCGCCTGCCAGCAAAGCGTGGGCAGCTACCAGAACGATAGCGGGGCCGAGCCTAGTTGCGCGCCGCGTGGTCCAGAGTCCAGACGCCATGGGGTGACTTTCCGACAGATACCTGACGCACCACCTGGCGCGTCGTGGTGTCGATGACGCTGAGTTTGCGGGCCCAGCGCGAGCCGACGAAGATCAGCTTGCCATCGGCCGACACATCCATGCAGTCCGGCCCGCCGGGCGCGGGGTAGTTGTCCACCACAGTCATGGATTGGTGGTCGATCTTGCTGATGGTGTTGGCCACACGGTTGCTCACATACACATGGCGCTTGTCGCCGGCGCTGCGAAAGGCGTGCGCCCCCAGGCCGGTCTTGATCTTCTTCACCAGCTTCGGGCTGGCACCGGACACGTCGTACACCTCGACGCCGTCGCCGCCAGTCAGGCCCATCAGCAGGAATCGGTCATCCGGCGTGCCGAAGATGTCCGCCGGCAAGGTGCCGGTCTTGCCACGCCACTGCAGGGTCTGGCTCACCAGATCGATCATCACCAGTTCATCACTGTCCTGCATGGTGGCGTAGACCCGGGTGCTCTTGCTGTCGATCCACAGGTGGCTGGGCGTCTTGCCGGTGGAGATGCGCTTGGCCAGCGTCAGGTCGGTGCCATCCCAGCGGTAGATGTCCACATGGTTGAGCCGATTGGCTGCGGTGACAAACCACTTCATGTCGGGCGAGAAACGCAGCTGGTACGGGTCCAGGATGCCGCGCACCGTGCGTTGCACCTCACCCGTGGACGGGTCCAGAAATGTCAAGGAATCGCCCAGGGCGTTGGCGATGATCAGGGACTTCTCGTTCGGTGTCAGGTACAGGTGGTGCGGCTCCTTGCCGGTGGAAATGCGGCGCAGCTCGGTCCAGCCGACCGGGTCCACCACGCTGACGCTGGCGTCGAGCGAATTGAGCACAAAAATCGGCTTGGACTGGGCCCACGCGGCGGCTGAAATACCAAGGAACAGACAAAGACAGAATCGGACGAAAAGGTTCACGGCGCAGCAGGTTTTGGGCAACCACACAGTGTAGCTGCTGACCCGTGGTCCGGCTGTCTGGCTGTCTGACTACCATCGAAGACATGACCTGCATCAACGTTCTGGGCATGCAACTCGAGGTCCTGCGCGTGCATTCGGTGGCTCCTGTAGCAGACCGGGCGCCGCTGCTGTTCCTGCACGAAGGTCTGGGCTCGGTGGCGCTCTGGCGCGACTGGCCGCAACAGCTGTGCGACCAGACCGGTCGCAGCGGCTGGGTGTTCTCGCGCCGCGGCTACGGCGGCTCCGAAACCATTGCGGACGTGCGCGGCCCGCGCCGCCAGCAGAACGGCAAATGGGTCGGCCGGCTGCCCGTGGACTACATGCACACCGAGGCCTGGAGCACGCTGCCGGCGCTGTGCGCAGTGCTGACGCTGCAGCAACCGGTGCTGATCGGCCATTCGGATGGCGCCAGCATCGCGCTGCTGCACGCCAGCCGGCACCCCGTGACCGCCTGTGCGCTGCTGGCGCCGCATGTGGTGGTGGAAGACATGGCGGTAACAGCCATCGCCCGGGCCCGCAGTGCCTTCGTGGAAGGCGACCTGCGCGAGCGCCTGGCGCGCTACCACGCCGATGTGGACTGCGCTTTCTGGCAGTGGAACGACATCTGGCTGGACCCTGCCTTCCGCAGCTTTGACATCCGCTCCGATTGCCGCACCATCCAGGCGCCGGTGCTGGCGCTCCAGGGCCGCAACGATCCCTATGGCAGCGCAGCGCAGATCGAGCAGATCGCGGCGCCCAGGATCGAGCGCGTGCTGCTGCCCGACTGTGGCCACAACCCGCACCGGGAGCAGGCCGAACAGACAACGCGGTTGATCACGCAGTTCCTGGCCAACGTCGCCTGAAGAGCGCCGACTTCGGTGGCCGCGGCGGGCCCTAGCCCGCAATGCTGGCCAGGTCATCCGCATTCAGCCAGCGCCATTGGCCGGGCGCCAGATCCGCATCCAGACGCAGGCTGCCGATCTGCGAACGATGTAACGCCTCCACCCGATTCCCAACCGCCGCCACCATCCGTTTGACCTGGTGGTACTTGCCTTCGGTCAGCGTCAGGCGCAGCGCATGGCTGCCCACAGCCTCACAGGCAGCGGCGCGCACTGGCTGCGGATCGTCATCCAGCACCACACCGTCCAGCAACCGCTGCACCTGCTGCTCATCGAGCGGGTGGCGGACCATGGCCTCATAGATCTTGGGCACATGGTGACGCGGTGAACTCATGCGGTGGATGAACTTGCCGTCGTCGCTGAGCAGCAGCAGCCCGGTGGTGTCCTGATCCAGCCGGCCCACCGCCTGAACACCCTGCAGCGTGGCCTTCTGCGGCCGCAGGCGCAGGGGCGACGGCAGCAGGGTGTAGATTGAAGGCCAGGTGGAGGGCTTGTGCGAGCACTCGGTACCGGCGGGTTTGTGCAGCATCACATAGGCCCGCTGCTGGTACTCCCAGGCCACTCCCTGCACCTGGAAGCGCAGCCCCAGGGGTTCGAACGCGGCCGCAGCCTCAGTGCAGCGGGCAAAGCCTTCGGCGCCAGCCACTGCCACCAGGCCTTGCTGCACCAGGCCGGCGCAGACCCGTCGCGTCCCAAAGCCCTGGCTGTACAGGATGTCTTGCAGTTCCATGGGGCTGGAGTATGCCAAGGTGTCGCCCCTGCAGCCCCATGTAACGGCCCCGGAACACACGGCAAACCCGGTTACACTTTTTCACCCCCTTTTCGCACACCCGATGGACATGTACCTGGCCTGGCTTGCAGTGGCGCTGGCACTTGCGGCGGGCGCACTGCTGGGTGCCTATTTTTCGGCGCGCAAGCAGCAAGCCACGGAGATGAAGCTGCGGCGCATACCGCGGCGCTGGCCAATCGAGGTGCGCCGTGCCGCCAACAGCCGCGAGCGCCGGGTCTGGGCCTGGCTGGAGCAGGCCTTTCCCGAATACCGGGTGATGCTCAAAATGCCCGTGACCCGCTTCACCCTGCCCGACTCGGACGAAGACGGTGAGCGCTGGTTTCAGGTACTCAACGGTGTCTACAGCACCTTCACCATCTGCAACGACGAAGGCCGGGTGCTGGGCTGCGTCGACGTACCCAACCCCAGCGGCCTGGCGCTGGGCAGCGAGGCTTTGAAACACTCGCTGCTGCGCCATTGCGGCATCACCTACACCATTGTCGAGGCACAGCACCTGCCGGAGCAGGCGCAACTGCGCTCCGACGTGCTGGGCGAACACCCGGACCCGATCTCGCGCCCGCCACGTGACTCCCAGGCCGAGCAGTTCGAGGAAAGCCGTAACAGTCTGCAGGCCACCGTCTCGCGCCAGCGCAGCAACAAGAGCCGGGAATACGCACGGCTTGAAGCTACGCTGGCAGACCGCTCCGAGCCACCGGACAGCGTACTGCACTCGGGTTGGCAGCAGGACTCATTCATTGCACCGCTGGACAGCCGCTCAGCCGAATTGCGGTGACGGTGAGAGACGCCAGCAGTCCCCTGCCCGACGCGCCGGACGGTCAGGTGGGGCTTGCTGACAGCGGCTGGCTGGCCCGGGCCGCGCCGGACCACTACGACGAGCTGTTCGGCAAGGTCTGGGCCGGTTCAGCTGAGCCAGCACCCGTGGACTCGGCAACGATTGCACCACAACCGGACTTTGCAGCCCCCTGGCACCGGTTCTTCGAAAACACCGGCATCACGCAAGGCGCCGAACTGAACCTGCGCGCCACCAATCTGGAGCGGCAGATCCGCGACAACGGCGTCACCTACAACGTCTATGCCGAAGAAGGCGGGCCACAGCGGCCCTGGTCGCTGGACCTGTTCCCGCTGATCATCTCGCCGCGGAGCTGGCAGCAGGTGGAGGCTGGCGTGCTGCAGCGGGTGCGGCTGCTGGACCAGCTGATGGGCGACGTCTATGGACCACAGCGCCTGCTGGCCCAGGGCCTGCTGCCGGCGGCGCTGGTACAGGGCCACCCGGGCTACCTGCGTGCCATGCACGGCGTGCGCCCGGCCGGTGGAACGCACCTGCATATCGCCGCGTTCGACATGGCGCGCGGGCCCGACGGCAACTGGTGGGTGGTGAGCCAGCGCACCCAGGCCCCCTCCGGCCTGGGCTACCTGCTGGAGAACCGGCTCGGCGTATCCCGGCTGTTCCCACAGGCCTTCGAAAAGATGCAGGTGCAGCGCCTGGCCGGCACCTACCGGGCGCTGGTGGACAGCATGAAGCGGATGGCACCTGGCGGCGAGCAGTCGCACATTGCCCTGCTGACGCCCGGGCCCTACAACGAGACCTACTTCGAGCACGCCTACCTGGCGCGCTACCTGGGTCTGAGCCTGGTGGAGGGCAACGACCTGATGGTGCGGGACCAGCGCCTGTACCTGAAGACGCTCAAGGGCCTGGTGCCGGTTCACGGCCTGCTCAAGCGCCTGGACGACCAGTTTCTGGACCCGCTGGAGCTGCGCGCCGATTCGACCCTGGGCGTGCCCGGGCTGCTGCAGGTGATCCGGGCCGGCAATGTGCTGTTGGCCAATGCGCCGGGCTCGGCCTTTCTGGAGTCCCCGGCGCTGCTGGGCTTTCTGCCGGCCCTTGCCCGCAGCCTGCTGGGCGAGGAGCTGAGCCTGCCAGCCCTGCCTACCTGGTGGTGCGGCGAGCGCTCTGCCATGGAGGAGGTGCTGCCGCAGCTGCAAGGCAGCGCCATCAAGCCCACCTACCCAGGCTCGCAAAGCCATGGTGACTTCGACGCGGTGCTCGGGCGCAGCCTGTCTCCGCGCGAGCTGGAGGAATGGGCCGGCCGGATTGCGCTCAACAGCGACGACCACACGGTGCAGGCCTACATGCCGCTGTCGCAGATGCCAACCTGGCAGGCACAGGGTGACAGCGGGCGGATCGTCCCGCGCTCTCTGATGCTGCGGGTGTTTGCGGTGTCCGACGGGCCGCAGTCCTGGCGCGTCCTGCCCGGTGGGCTGGTGCGCGTGGCCGGCTCCAGCCCCGACATTGCCTCGATGCAGCGCGGCGGCAGCAGCGCCGACTGCTGGGTCATGACCAACGGCAGCGTAGACCGCACCACACTGCTGCCAGCGCCACTGACCGCCAGCGCCCTGGCACACCGCAGCCGGGTCGTGACCAGCCGCTCGGCCGAAAACCTGTACTGGCTGGGCCGCTACACCGAGCGCGCCGAGAACAGCACCCGTCTGGCGCGGCTGACGCTGGAGTGCCTGAGCGGTGAAGACCAGTCCTCACCCTCGCTGCTGACCTGGCTGGGCCGGCTGGCGGTAGGCAACGCCCTGGTGCTGCCCGACGTGCCAGCGCCCTTGCTGGCGCGGCGGGTGTTCGAGCGCTCGCTGATTGCCGGACTGGACGACGGCGAAGCCAGTGGCAGCGTGGCCTATACCCTGCGCTCGGTGCGCCAGGCCGGCTCGGCCGTGCGCGACCGCCTGTCGCAGGAGCACTGGAACATGATCCTGCGCTGCGAACGCGAGCTGCGCAACCGCGCTGCCGCCCAGGGCCACGAGGGCGAATACTCGTCGCTGGAGGCACTGCGGGCGCTCAAGGCGGTGAGCCATGGGTTGGCGGCCATCACCGGCGCGCAGACCGACCGAATGACACGTGATGACGGCTGGCGGCTGCTGAGCATCGGCCGGCATATTGAACGCCTGGGCTTTCTGGCGCAATCGCTGGCGCACGGTTTCGAGACCGGATCGGTGCTGACCGATGGCGGCTTCGAAGCCATGCTGTCGCTGTTCGACAGCAGCATCACCTTCCACGCCCAGTACCAGCAGAGCCGCGATGTGGCAGCCCTGCTGGACCTGCTGGTGCTGGACCGCGACAACCCGCGCTCACTCGGTTGGGTGGCGAACACCTTGCGGGCCCGGCTGGCCAAACTGGCCGGTGCCGCCAGCGACAGCCTGGGCGTGCTGTCGTTGCGCGTGCCGGACCCGATGTCCTGGGGCCCGGAACAGCTGTGCGAAAGCCAGCCGCCGACCGAGGGCGACGGCCCCACCGAGTTTCCAGTGCTGGAGCAGGTGCTGCAGGATTGCGTGGAGGCGGCGTGGAGCCTGTCCGACGACATCAGCGCGGTCTACTTCACCCACTCCGGCGAAGCCCAGCATATCCTGGCGGCCTGATGCGACTGCAAGTACTGCACGAAACCCGGTATGACTACGTGCCCGTGGTGGAGACCGCGCAGCACATGTGCTACCTGCAGCCGCTGGTGGATGCGCGCCAGCAACTGCTGCAGCACAGCCTGGAGATCACACCCACGCCCACCCAGCGCAGCAGCATGACCGACGTGTTCGGCAACGGCCGCCAGTTCTTTGCACTGCAGACACCGCACAGCAGTCTGCTGCTGCGCGCCAGCAGCCTGGTGGACACGGTCTGCGAAGCGATGCCACCCAGCAGCGTGGCCTGGGAACAGGTGCGTGACCGCTTCCGCTATGTGGCCGGCGCGGTCTTCGATACCGCCGGCGAATACTCTTTTGCATCGCCCTATGTGCCGCGGCACGCCGACTTTGCCGCCTATGCCCGGCCCAGCTTTGCCCCAGGTGTGCCGCTGCTGCAGGCGGCGAAGGACCTGATGCAGCGCATCCACGCAGACTTCGAGTACGACAGCGACAGCACCCACATCAACACCCCGGCGCGCGAAGCCCTGGCCCAGCGCAAGGGTGTGTGCCAGGACTTTGCCCACATCATGCTGGCCTGCCTGCGCGGCCTCGGGCTGGCCGGCCGCTATGTCAGCGGCTATGTGCTGACGCATCCGCCCGAGGGCATGGAGCGGCTGGTGGGCAGCGACGCCTCGCACGCCTGGGTCTCGGTGTACTTGCCGGACTGGCCCGATGGCGCGCAGTGGCTGGACCTGGACCCGACCAACAACCGCTGCGGCTGGGGCACGCCGGGCGCGGATTATGTGCGCCTGGCTGTGGGCCGCGACTATGCTGACGTTTCACCGGTGCGCGGTGTGATCCATGGTGGCGCGCACCACAACCTGCACGTGGCGGTGACGGTGACGCCGATGGCAGCAGACTTGTTTGGAGCGGGCGCGGAGATGGGCCGTGAAGCAACCACCGGCCAGACGCAGAATCAGGGCCAGGCCCAGGGCCAGACCTGGTACCAGACCCAGGGCACTATCGAATAGGTAGCGCTCCATGTTTTATCCATGCGCCTTGTGGCGCGATTTTCCCCGCTAGAAGGAGACATCCATGAGCATCTATGACAAGTTGAAAGAACTGAACGTCACCCTGCCACCGGTGGCTACCCCCGCCGCGGCCTATGTGCCCTTCGTGCAGACCGGCCGGCTGGTGTTCATCAGCGGCCACATCGCCAAGCGCGACGGCAAGGCCTGGGTGGGGCAGCTGGGCCGCAACATGACGACCGACGAAGCCCGCCCCGCCGCCCGCGCCATTGCCATCGACCTGCTGGGCACGCTGCATGCCGCTGTCGGCGACTTGAACCGCGTGAGCCGCATTGTCAAGGTGATGTCGCTGGTGAACTCCACACCCGACTTCACCGAACAGCACCTGGTGACCAACGGCGCCAGCGAACTCTTCGGCCAGGTCTTCGGCCCCAAGGGCGCCCACGCCCGCAGCGCTTTTGGCGTCGCGCAAATCCCGATGGGAGCCTGTGTGGAGATCGAAATGGTTGTGGAGCTGGCGGACTGAGAGCCACGCAGGACACCCGCGCATGCAACCTATGGATGCAAGCGCCGTGACGAAATCTTGATGCCCACACCATCCTTCATCGCAGGCGACCTGGTAGAACACGGCGACGCGCTGCCGGACATCCACATCGAGTACGTGACGTGGGTCTTTGCCGAGATTGCGCGCGTGCTCTGTCTCATCCGGGTGCATGGCGATCTGGCTGGCACGTGCGGGCTGCGTCCGGTGCGCAATGGCATGGCTGCGGCGTGAGCGCTCTGAGCGACCGGCTTGTCTACGACGAGGCCGATGTTCTGGCGCTGCTGGATGCGCTGCTGGCCGGCCGCGGCAACGACTGGTGGGACGGGTTCTATACCGACCGTGCGAGGCCCTGCCCCTTCTTCACGCCGCTGCCGGACGAGAGCCTTGCGGGCTGGGTGCAAGAGCAGCGGATCCGCCCGGGGCGCGCACTGGACCTGGGCTGCGGCAATGGCCGAAATGCCATCTTCCTGGCGCAATTGGGGTTCACCGTCGAGGGCGTGGACTACGCGCACCAGGCCATTGACTGGGCGAGCGAGCGCGCACGCTGCGCCGGCCAGGCGGTGCAGTGGCATTGCAGTTCGGTGTTTGATTTCCGGTACGAAGCCGGCGCCTACGACCTGGTCTATGACTCGGGTTGCTTCCACCATCTGCCGCCGCATCGCAGGCGCAGCTATGTGGAACGGGTCAGCGCGGCCCTCAAGCCGGGGGGATGGTTCGGCCTGACCTGCTTCAGGCCCGAAGGCGGCAGCGGACTGTCGGACCATGCCGTATATGCGCAGCGAACCCTGGGCGGCGGCCTGGGCTATACACAAGAGCAACTGCGGGCAATCTGGGGTCGGGAACTGGGGGTCTGCGAGATCCGGCAGATGCGCGAAGCGGCGGCCGACAGCGGACACTTCGGCAAGGACTGCCTGTGGGCCCTGCTGGCACGCAAGCCGGGCTGACGCGAGGCCCGGAGCACGACACAATCAGGAGCGTTCTGCGCTTTAACCATGCACATTTCAGCCACAGTTGCCTCATGCACTTGAACAAACATCCGATCGCCTGGGTGCTCCTCGCGGCGTTGGCCGGCGGTGCTCTGGCCCAGAATGAAAAGAGCGACTGGCCCGAAGGCAGTGCGATGCACACAGGCATGGGCCATGCCCAAAGGCTCGAGCACGCCATGCAGTCGTTGGAGACCAAACAGGCTGGGCTGATGGCTGCGGTGCGTGGTGATGGCAGCTACTCCGACCGGCGCCTGCAACTGGCCCTGGAGTCGCAACACCAGGCCTGGATGGCGTACCGCAGCGCCGAATGCGAACTGGTGGGGGCGCTCTCGGGCGCCGGCGGCGCCTGGCCTTCGACCTATGCCACGCAGTGCGAGGCCAACCTGAGCGAGCGGCGCTTGCGCACGGTCACCGCCGCTGCGCGCTGCGTGCGCAAACTGCCGGCTGCCAACAGGGCACTGGACCAGAACCGCTGCCTGTATCAGCTGGGCCCGCTGGCGCTGGCGCGGTAACACCCACTTTTTCAGCAAGGCAACGAAATCCGGGCGGCAGCTGCGGCCGGGCAAACAGGTAGCCCTGGCCCCGCAGGCAACCCATCGCGGCCAGTTCGGTCCGGGTGGCTTCGACCTCGATGCCCTCGGCCGCGGTGTCCAGGTTCAAAGCGCTGACCATCTGGATGATGGCGCGCACGATGGCCCGGTCCTGCTGGCTGGCCACGAGCCGTCGTACGAACGACTGGTCCACCTGGAGCTTGTCGACAACGAAGCGCTGCAGGCAGGCCAGGTTGGAGTAGCCGGTGCTGCAGCCCACGACCAGCAGTTCGATCCCGGCCAGCATGGCTGCGCCACAACCGGCGCCAGGTCGGTACCTGCCGCTGTCACGGCGGCAATGCCGACACCCGGGCGTGGCCAAAGCGCGAGGCAACGCCCCGGGCCTGGAACGCGATCGGGGCAGCCTCGCCCACATTGAACACCGACACCGCCTGTGCCATCTGCTGCGCCTGATCACGCAGGCTCTCGGCGGCGGCCGCGCTCTGCTCCACCAATGCCGCGTTTTGCTGCGTCATCTGGTCCAGGTTGGCAACCGACTCGTTGACCTGGGCGATGCCGGCACTTTGTTGCGCCGCCGCGGCCGTGATCTCCTGGATCACCGTAGCCACCCGCTGCACCGACTGCACGATCTCGTCCATGGTGCTGCCGGCAGCGCCAACCAACCGGGCACCGGTGGCCACACCCTCGACCGAGTTGCTGATCAGACCCTTGATCTCCTTGGCCGCCTCGGCGCTGCGTTGCGCCAGGGTACGCACCTCGCTGGCCACCACCGCAAAACCACGGCCCTGTTCACCGGCGCGCGCCGCCTCCACCGCAGCGTTGAGCGCCAGGATATTGGTCTGGAAGGCAATGCCGTCGATCACGCCGATGATGTCGGAGATCTTGCGGCTGCTGGCGTTGATCGCCTCCATCGTGGTCACCACCTCCTGCACCACCTGCCCGCCCCGGGTCGCGACACCGGAAGCACTGGCCGCCAGCGCACTGGCCTGGGTGGCGCTGTGGGCGCTGTGCTGCAAGGTGCTGGTCAGTTCTTCCATGGCCGAAGCCGTGGCCTGCAGATTGCTGGAGGTCTGTTCGGTGCGATGCGCCAGATCGCTGTTGCCGGTCGCAATCTCGGCGCTGGCCGTGGCGATGCTGTCGGTGCTCTGGCGTACCTGCTGCACCATGCCGGCGAGCGAGGCATTCATCGCCACCAGCGACTGCATCAGCTCACCAAATTCGTCCTTGCGGCTGACCTGCAAGCGACTGCTCAGGTCGCCCTGGGCGATGCGCGAGGCCAGCGCATTGGCCTGCAGCAGCGGCTGGCGGATCGAGCGGATCAGCAAGAAGGCACCCACCAGGATGCCGGCAACCAGCAGCGCGACGAAGAAGGCCGAAATCTTGATGGTGAGCTGGCGCTCCTGGGCCACCTCGGCACGTACCGCCAGCACCGTTTTCTCTTCCAGATCCACCAGTTCGCGCAAAGAGGCCAGATAGCTGGCCACAGACGCGCCGTAGTCGGTATTGACCATCTTCAGGGCTTCGTCGGCCTTGCCGTCGGTACGCAGCTGGCGCGCCTTGCCCCGGATGTCGATCATGGTCTTGCGGCGCTCTGCGATCTTCTTCATCTGCGCCAATTCTTCCGGGCCCAGTGGCATGGCCTCGATGCCCTTTTGCACCTCACTGATCTGGGCACTGGTTGCGGCGATTGCGTCCTTGAAGGCCGCTTCCACGGTTGCCTCGGTGCTGGTCACCAGGGCCAGGGTGCGTGCCGCATTGGTCTCGGTCAGCGACATCCAGCGGTTCGCTGCCTTGAGCCGGGCGTCGAGCTGCGCCAGGCTCAGGTCGGACTCGGCCTGGATCCGGTTGGAGCGGCTGGAGGCACCCAATACCAAGGCCACCAGGGCCAGCAAGATCAACCCGACCGCAAGCCACAGCTTGGTGGCGATACGCATGTTATTGAGATTCATGGCGTCACTCCTGGGCAGCACGGCAGCGGACCGTGCCAAATCATCTTACCGGCAGGGCGCGCATCTGCGGCGCCATATTGGCTACAGCCGGCTAATGGTTTGCCCGGATACCGACGCCAGCAGGGGCTCACCCACCAGCTCCGGCGCAATTTCCGCCAATGGCAGCAGCACAAAGGCGCGTTGCCACATGCGTGGATGCGGCAGCTCCAGCCGTGCACTGTGGATCACACCCTGGCCATAGAGCAGCAGATCCAGATCCAGGGTCCTGGGTGCATTGGCGTAGGGTCGCCGCCGGCCAAAGTCCTGCTCCAGCTGCTGCAGCTGCAACAGCAACTCGGGCGCGCTCAGGGCGGTGTGGATGCAGGCCACGGCATTGATGAAGTCGGGGCCACTGGCCAGCAGCGGCGCGCTGCGGTACAGGCCGGAGCCACGGACCAGAGAGGTATGCGGCAACTGCCCCAAGGCCTGCATGGCGGCACGCACCGTCGCTGCAGCATCACCCAGGTTGGCACCCAGCGCCACAAAGGCCGCAACGGCGTCGCGCTCCGGCAGCGCCATCACTGTTCCAGCTATGGGGACATTGCGTCCAGCGGCGGGCTGCCGCCGCCCGGGCGCCGGCGCCGGCGCCGGCGCTTGGCCGGGGTTAGTGCAGCATCGCCTTCCTGTGGCGGTTGCGCCGAGCCGCCCGGCTCGGCCGACACGGCCCGGGCTGCCGGCTCATCCATGGCGCTGACCCGCGCGCTACCTGCCGGCCGCGGTGCGCGCTGCACCCGGTGCCGGTGCTCGTCACGCACCTGGTCGATCAAATCCTGGCGCGCAGCGTCGGTGGCCTGGCTGAACTCCTGCCACCAGTCGGCCAGCACCTCATCCACCTCACCGATATCTGCCCGCAGCCGCATGAAGTCAAAGGCGGCGCGAAACCGCGGCTGGTCAACCAGGCCAAAGGCCGCACTGCCACTGCGCTTTTCGAAACGTGGCTGCATCAGCCAGATCTCGCGCATGTCCCCTGCCAGCTTGCCGCGGCCGGACACGTCCCCAATGCGGGCATTGAACACGTCTTCGATGGCGTCCTGCAGCGCCGGGTGCGGGCTCTGGCCCTGGTTCTGGCGCGCAGCCCAGCCGTCGCGCACATCGGACCAGAGCACACAGGCCAGCAGGAAGCTCGGGGCCACCGGCTTGCCTTCGCCGACACGCCGGTCCGTGTCCTTGAGCGCGGCGTTCACCAGGCCCATACCAGCGCGCTCCACCACCACGTCGAGCAGCGGGTAGATGCCACGCGCCAGGCCCAGAACCTTCAGCTGCTCGATCGAGGCCAGGGAATGGCCGGTTTGCAGCAGTTTGAGCATTTCGTCGAACAGCCGGCTCTGCGGCACGTCGGCCAGCAGCTCCTGCGACTTGACCAGCGGCGCCGCGGTCTTGGCTTCGAGCTTGAAGCCCAGCGGGCTGAGCTTGGCGCAAAAGCGCACCGCGCGAATGATGCGGACCGGGTCTTCGCGGTAACGCGCTGCCGGGTCGCCGATCATGCGCAGCAGGTGCTTCTTGGCGTCAGCCATGCCGCCGTGGTAGTCCACCAGCACCTCGGTCTGCGGGTCGTAGTACATGGCGTTGACGGTGAAGTCGCGGCGTACCGCATCCTCCTCCTGGGGGGCCCCAGACGTTGTCACGCAGCACCCGCCCTGAAGCGTCCACGGCATGCTTCATGCCGACCAGCTCATTCTTGCTGGTGCGCTCGTTGCCGGCCACGGCGTCGGCAGCCGTACTGTCCATGTAGGCGCGGAAGGTCGAAACCTCGATCACCTCGTGCTCGCGACCGCGGCCGTAGACCACATGCACGATCCGGAAGCGCCGGCCGAT
>JANMKM010000440.1:0-3851 GCA_031372035.1 Rhodoferax sp.
GCGCCAGACCGAACCCATTTCCAGGCCGATGACACCTGAGCCAATCAGACCCAGCGTCTTGGGCACTTCCGTGATCCGCAGCGCTCCGTCATTGGACAGAACCCGATCCTCGTCAAAAGGTACACCGGGCAAGGCGCGGGCATTCGAGCCCGTGGCCACGATGACGTGCTTGCCCACCAGCACCGCCGCGCCGGCACCCGCAACCTGCACCTCGTAGCCACCCTCAGCAGCGCGTACGAACGAACCCGAGCCGTGAAAAAAACTGACCTTGTTCTTCTTGAACAGGTACAGGATGCCCTCGTTGTTCTGTCGCACCACAGCGTCCTTGCGCGCCAGCATCCGGGCCGTGTCGAGCGTCAGCCCGGCAACCTCGATGCCATGCTCTGCAAAATGCTTGCCCGCATGCTCGAAGTATTCGGATGACTGCAGCAGCGCCTTCGAAGGAATGCAGCCGACATTGGTGCACGTGCCACCCGGTGCGGCCCCCCCCTTGCTGTTGGTCCAGGCGTCGACGCAAGCGACGCTGAACCCCAGTTGCGCCGCACGGATCGCGGCAATGTATCCGCCGGGGCCAGCCCCGATCACGACAACATCAAATGCTTTGGACATGGATTGGTTCCTGCAGACGCCAAGCGCTTCAGATATCGAACAGGAGACGCGCTGGATCCTCCAGCGCCTCCTTCATGGCCACCAGCCCCAGAACGGCTTCGCGACCATCGATGATGCGGTGGTCGTAGCTCATGGCCAGGTAGTTGATCGGCCGGACCACGACCTGGCCGTTCTCCACCACGGCCCGGTCCTTGGTGGCATGCACGCCCAGGATCGCGCTTTGCGGTGGGTTGATGATGGGCGTGGACAGCATCGAGCCGAAAACGCCGCCGTTAGAGATTGAAAAAGTGCCGCCCGTCATGTCCTCGATGCCCAGTTTGCTGTCACGGGCCTTGACACCGTACTCCGCAATCTTCTTCTCGATATCTGCAAAGCCCATCTGGTCGGCGTTGCGCAGAATCGGCACCACCAGCCCGCGCGGACTACCCACCGCAATACCGATATCGAAGTAGCCGTGGTAAACGATGTCGTTTCCGTCGACCGAGGCATTGAGCACCGGGTATTTCTTCAGGGCATGGACAGCGGCCTTGACAAAGAAACTCATGAACCCGATCTTGACGCCGTGCTCCTTCTCGAACTTCTCCTGGAAGCGCTTGCGCATTTCCATCACTGGCGCCATGTTGACCTCGTTGAACGTCGTCAGAATGGCGTTGGTCGCCTGTGACTGCAGCAGCCGCTCGGCAATACGCGCCCGCAACCGGCTCATCGGCACACGCTGCTCGGGCCGGTCACCGAGGTGTACTGACGGCGCCTTGACCTGGGGCAGCAACGAGGCCGAAACTCCCGTCGGTATTGCACCGACAGCTACTGTCTTTGTAGCAGCCGGGGACGCCGCGGCAACTGCCGCGGTCAATACATCACCCTTGAGGATGCGACCATCTTTGCCACTACCGGAAACGTCTGCGGCCGTCAGTTGCTTGTCCGCCATGAGCTTCGCGGCCGAGGGCATTGCCACACCAGCCATGGTCGCACTGGCGGCCACCGGTGCAGTTGCCGCCGGGACGCCCACTGCAGCAGCCACCGACGGCGCTACTGTCGTCGCCTTGCCTTCACTGTCGATCCGCGCGATCGGTTGTTCGGCGGCTACCGTGGCACCATCGGCGACCAGCAGTTCTGCCATAACACCTGCAGCCGGGGCCGGCACCTCCAGCACCACCTTGTCAGTTTCAATCTCGACCAGAATCTCGTCCATGGCAACGGCGTCGCCGGGCTTCTTCTTCCATTGCAACAAAGTGGCTTCCGCCACGGATTCCGACAGTTGCGGAACTTTGACCTCTACGATTGCCATTTCAACTTCTCCATGTTTGCGAACGTGCGCCCGGGCCGGGCTGCGGGATGCAGACGCACCCCATGCGTCTGTCGAAACCGCGTGCACCCTCTGCGACAGCGGCTTCGACGAGGCGCTATTTGGTCAGGATGAACCCCTTGAGCTTGCCATAGGCGCCTTCCACCAGAGTCTTCTGTTGTTCCTGGTGCAAATGCGAGTAACCCACCGCCGGTGAAGCCGAGGCCGCGCGTCCCGAGTACCCCAGTTTCTGCCCCTCGGTCATGTTTTCATGCAGATAGTGCTGCACAAAGAACCAGGCTCCCTGGTTCTGGGGTTCGTCCTGGCACCACACGATCTCGGTGGCCTTCGGATACTTCTTGAGTTCCGCGGCAAAGGCCTTGTGCGGAAACGGATAGAGCTGTTCCACCCGCAGGATCACCACGTCATCGGAGCCACGCTCCTCGCGCTTCTTGCTCAGGTCGTAATAGACCTTGCCCGAGCAAGCAATGATGCGCTTGACCTTGTCAGCGCGCAGATCCTTGTGCTCGGGAATGATGGTCTGGAACGAGCCCTTGGTGAACTCGGACAGGGGCGAGGCCGCATCCTTGTTGCGCAGCAGGGACTTGGGTGTCATGATGATCAGCGGCTTGCGCAGGTTGCGCACCATCTGGCGCCGCAGCACATGGAAGATCTGGCTCGCCGTGGTCGGCTGCACTACCTGCATGTTGGTGTCGGCGCTGAGCTGCATGAAACGCTCCAGCCGCGCCGAGCTGTGCTCCGGGCCCTGCCCTTCGTAGCCGTGCGGCAGCATCAGCGTGATGCCATTGACCCGCCCCCATTTGACCTCACCCGACGCGATGAACTGGTCAATCACGACCTGGGCGCCATTGGCGAAGTCGCCAAACTGCGCCTCCCAGATCACCAGGGTGTTGGGATCGTTGGAGGCATAGCCGTACTCGAAACCCAGGACGGCCTCTTCCGACAGGATGGAGTCGATGACAACGAACGGAGCCTGGTTCTCGGTCACGCTCTGCAGCGGCGTGTACGTGCCCTCATCGAACTTCTCGCGGTTCTGGTCATGCAGCACGGCATGCCGGTGGGTGAATGTGCCGCGACCACAATCCTCACCCGACAATCGCACCGGATAGCCACTCGCAACCAGCGATGCGAAGGCCATGTGCTCACCCATGCCCCAGTCGACATTGACCTCGCCCCGGCCCATCGCAGCCCGGTCATCGAGAACCTTCTTCACCAGCGGATGCGGCGTGAAGTTCGCCGGCACCACAGTAATACGTTCTGCCAGGCGCTTCCATTCGGCCATCGGAATTGCAGTATCCGCAGCGTCGGTCCACTTCTTGTTCAGAAACGGACTCCAGTCCACCGCATACTTGCTCTTGAAGTTCGTGAGTACCGGGTCGAAGGTGTTCTTGCCCGCGTCCAGTGCGGCGCGCAGGGCCTTGACCATGTCGTCGCCAATGGTGGCGCCAAAGCCCTGGACCGAGAGTTTGTCGGCGTACAGCTTGCGCGTGCCCGGATGGACCGCAATCTTCTTGTACATCAGCGGCTGCGTCAGCGCCGGTGTGTCCTGTTCGTTGTGGCCCAGCTTGCGGAAGCAGATGATGTCCACCACCACATCCTTCTGGAACTCCATCCGGTAGTCCAGTGCCAGTTGCGTCGCGAGCACCACGGCTTCCGGGTCATCGCCATTGACGTGCAGCACCGGCGCCTCGATCATCTTCACCACGTCGCTGCAGTACAGCGTGGAGCGACTGTCGCGCGGATCGCTGGTGGTGAAACCGATCTGGTTGTTGATCACGATATGCACCGTGCCACCCGTGAAATAGCCACGGGTCTCGGCCAGCGCCAGGGTTTCCATCACCACGCCCTGGCCAGCAAACGCGGCGTCGCCGTGCACCTGCACCGGCAGCACCTGCCGCCCTTGCGGGTCAGCCCGGCGGTCCATACGGGCCCGTAC
>JANMKM010000453.1:0-2794 GCA_031372035.1 Rhodoferax sp.
CTCGGGACCGACCGGCACTTCCAGAATGCGGCCCGTGCACTTGACGGTGTCGCCTTCGGAGATGTGCTCGTATTCGCCCAGAATCACGGAGCCGACGGAATCGCGCTCCAGATTCAGCGCCAGACCGTAGGTGGGCTGGCCATCGCTGCCGGCGGGGAATTCCAGCATTTCGCCCTGCATCACGTCCGACAGGCCGTGGATGCGACAAATGCCGTCGGACACGGACACGACCGTACCCTGGTTGCGAATGTTGGCGCTGACGGACAGGCCTTCAATGCGACTCTTGATCAGTTCCGAAATCTCTGCGGGATTGAGTTGCATGGCTCTTTCCTTCCTTCTTTAAATCCGACCGCCCGGGACCGCCCCGAGGCAAAAATTAAAATCCACGACCCTGGCCTGGCGGCTACGAGGTCAAGGCGACTTTCATCTGCTGCAACCGGGCACGGACCGAGGTGTCGAGCACCTCGTCGCCGACCACCACCCTCACGCCACCGATCAGGGTCGGCTCGATTTCGACCGACACATTGAGCTTGCGGGCAAAGCGCCGCTCCAGCACAGCGGTCAAATCGGTCAATGCCGCGGCGTCAATCGCAAAGGCGCTGTAGACCACGGCGTCCGACGAACCGGCCTGGGCGTTCTTGAGAGCACGAAATTGGCTGGCCATTTCCGGCAGGGCGCTCAGACGCCCGTTCTCGATCACGGTGCGCAGGAAATTGCGCGCCGGCTCGCTCAAGGGACTGCTCGCCACGCCAGACATGAGCTCGAATACCTGGTTGACCGAGGTGTTCGGGCTGTCGGCAAAGGACTGCAGCTCCGGGCTGGCAGCGATGACCGAGAGCTCCTCCAGCCAACGCTCAGAGCCGTTCAGATCGGACGTCGACGCCTTGAACAACGCATCCGCATAGGGACGGGCAATGGTTGCTAGTTCAGCCATGTTGCGCTCTCAGAGCTCGGCCTTGAGACGACCCAGCAGGTCCGCGTGCACCGAAGCATTGACTTCGCGCATCAGGATCTGCTCGGCACCCTTGACCGCCAGAATGGCAACCTGCTCGCGCAGTGCTTCGCGCGCCTTGACCACCTGGTTTTCCGCTTCAATGCGGGCCGCCTCGATGATGTTGGCACCTTCGGAATTGGCCTTGTTGCGAGCCTCTTCGAGGATACCCAGCGCGCGCTTTTCGGCGTCGGCCAGGCGCTCGGAGGTCTGAGCCCGCGCAGCGGCGAACTCGGTGTCCAGGCGCTTTTGTCCGGCGTCCATGTCGGCCCGGGCGCGGTCAGCAGCAGCAAGCCCGTCAGCAATTGTTTTTTGCCGGGTCTCGATGGCGTTGATCAGCGGGGGCCAGACAAATTTGACGACGAACCATATGAAGATGGCGAAGGCGATGGCCTGCGACACCAGCGTGAGATTGATATTCATGTTCGCGTTCTGGTTGGCAAACGGATCAGGCGGCTAGGCCCGGATTACTTCGGGATGACGCTGAGCAGCGGGTTGCCGAACGCGAACAGCATGGCCAGACCCACGCCAATGATGAATGACGCGTCGATCAGGCCCAGCAGCAGGAACACCTTGCCTTGCAGCTCGGGAATCAGTTCCGGCTGGCGGGCTGCACCTTCCAGGAAGCGGCTGCACATGATGCCCACGCCAATACAGGCGCCGGCGGCACCCAGGCCGATGATGAGACCAATACCAATGCCGGTGTAGGCTTGGATCATTGCGAGCATTTGGAGCTTTTCCATTTCAGGCTTCCTAGAGAGTTGAGAACAGTGAAAAAAACGCGGGACCAGGGAATCAGTGATGCTCGTGCGCCATCGACAGGTACACGACCGTCAGCATCATGAAAATGAAGGCTTGCAAGGCCACGATCAGGATGTGGAAGATGGCCCAGCCGGCGCCCAGCACAGCGCCAAAGATGGTGCCTACCAGACCGGTGGCAGCCCACAGGCCCAGCAGCATGAAGATGATTTCACCGGCGTACATGTTGCCGAACAACCGCAGCGAATGCGACAGCGGCTTGGACACGTATTCCACGATGTTGAACATGAGGTTGAACACCATCAGCAACGGTGACAACCAGAGCGGCTTGATACCGAACGGCGAGCAGAACAGCTCATGGATCCAGCCTCCCAGCCCCTTGATCTTGACCGAGTAGAACAGCATCAGAATCCAGACCGACAGTGCCAGGGCAAAGGTGGTGTTCACGTCAGCCGTGGGCACACCGCGCCAGTTGTGCAGGTGCAGCACATGCTCGTAGAACCAGGCCATGATGTCGATCGGCAGAAAGTCCATGGCGTTCATGGCCAGTACCCAGACAAACACCGTCAGCGCCAGCGGTGCCACGAACTTGTGGCGGTCACCACCGAAGATGCTCTTGACCTGACCATCCACAAACTCGACCAGCAGTTCGACAAAGGCCTGGCGCTTGTTGGGCACGCCGGCTGTCACGCCGCGCATCATCCACCACAGGACACCGAATGCCAGGAAGCCCAGCAACACCGAGGTGACCAGGGTGTCGACGTGGATCGTCATGAATCCCCCTCCTTCACCCACACCCGCAGTCTTGAACGTAAGGTGGTGGCCGATGTAAGAGGTGGGCGTCAGTTCGGTTGCTTCGGAAGCCATGGAATGAGTCCTGGATGCTTATTTCTGGAGACGGTTGGCAGGCGCCGGCAGCAGAAACGCGGCACCGGCGAACATCAGGGTCGTGACGATGAAAACACCCACCAGTGCCACAGCCACCACATCCTTGTATAGGACGAAGCTGAGCAGCAAGCCGGCGATGATCACGGCCACCTTGGC
>JANMKM010000481.1:0-3260 GCA_031372035.1 Rhodoferax sp.
CCGGCACCCTCGCGCTGCTGCCCGAGTTGCCTGCCATCGACCCGCAAAGCACGGCCGACTACATCGCTCGCGTGCTGGCCGGCACAATGCCGGTTCCGCTGCCGATCGCGCGCCAGGTGGAACACATCTTGCACATCATCCAGCAACTATGAACACACACCTCCATCCACTGGCCCGCTCGGGCAAGGTCACCCTGGTTGGCGCCGGCCCCGGCGACCCGGAACTGCTGACCATCAAGGCCATGAAAGCCATCCAGGCCGGCAGCGTACTGTTGGTGGATGACCTGGTGAGCGCCGAGATCATCGCCCTGGCCGCCCCCGGCGCCAGGGTGGTGCAGGTCGGCAAGCGCGGCGGCTGCAAGTCCACACCCCAGGCCTTCATCGAAAAATTGATGGTGATGGCGGCGCAGGAGGGCGAAAACGTGGTCCGCCTCAAGGGCGGCGACCCGCTGATTTTCGGCCGTGGTGGTGAGGAGGTGGAACACCTGCGCGCTGCCGGCGTTGCGGTGGAGGTGGTCAATGGCATCACGGCCGGCCTGGCTGCGGTCTGTGGCCTGGGCGTAGCGCTGACGCACCGCGCACATGCCCATGGCGTAGTCTTTGTCACCGGCCACGCCGGCGCGGGTCGCTCCGATGGCCAAGGCGCCACCGACTGGCCGGTGCTGGCCCGAGCCGCGCACGAGGCCCGGTTGACGCTGGTGATCTACATGGGCGTGCGTTCGGCCCGCGCGATCGAGGCCGGCCTGTTGCAGGGCCTGCCCGCCGCCACGCCGGCGGCCATCATCCAGGACGTGAGCCTGGGCAGCGAACGCCACGCCATCACCACCCTGGGTGCCCTACAGGTGACGATCACGCGCGAGCAACTCGCCAGTCCCTCGGTGATCGTGGTGGGCGAAGTCTTGCGCGGCCTGGCGGCGCTGGCACAGGCCGAGCCGATGCGCAACCTGGCCTGAGAGTATTCGATTGCCTCTCACGCTCTGAAGCCTTGAGCCCGGATCTGACCTTCGACGTCGTAGTGGTGGGTGCCGGTGCGGCCGGCCTGTTCTGTGCCGCCGAGGCAGGGCAGCTCGGTCTTGCCGTCTTGCTGGTTGACCATGCGCAAAAGGTGGCCGAGAAGATCCGCATCTCCGGTGGCGGGCGTTGCAACTTCACCAACCGCGAAGTCGGGGTGGCCAACTTCCATGGTCAGAACCCGCATTTTTGCCGTTCGGCATTGGCACGCTACACGCCGCAAGACTTCATGCGCCTGCTCGACACGCACAACATCAGCTACCACGAGAAGCACAAGGGACAGATGTTCTGCGACCGCTCGGCCCAGAACGTAATCGACATGCTGCTGCAGTTGTGTGCTGCGGCCGGCGTGACCCACTGGCAAGGATGCGCCGTACACCAGATGCGCACCACGGCCAAAGCCGGCGCGGAACTGTTTACGCTCGAAACTGCACAGGGCACCGTGCAGTGTCAGTCCCTGGTCATTGCCACGGGCGGCCTGTCAATTCCGAAAATCGGGGCCAGCGACTTCGGTTACCGCGTGGCGCGGCAATTCGGCCTGCGTGTGGTCGAACCCCGGCCTGCGCTGGTACCGCTGACCTTCGACGGCGCAGCCTGGGCACCCTACGCTTCCCTGTCCGGACTGGCGCTGCCCGTGGCTATCGAGACCGGCACCAAGAAAACCCGGATGCGTTTCCTGGAAGACCTGCTGTTCACACACCGCGGCCTGAGCGGACCTGCCGTGTTGCAGATTTCAAGCTACTGGCAGGCTGGAACCCCGCTGCGCATCGACCTGGTACCGCAGTGCGACCTTATCGAACTGTTGGCACGGGCCAAGCTGGAGTCACGCCAGTTGATCGCCAATGAGCTGGCAGCCCAGATGCCCAGTCGCCTGGCCGACGCCTGGGCCAGCCAGGACAGCGCCTGGCAAAGGCCCGTGAACGAGACCTCGGACCGGGCGTTGGCGCAGCTGGCCGCGCGCCTGAGCCAATGGGAGCTGACACCCACCGGCAGCGAGGGCTGGGCCAAGGCCGAGGTCACGGCCGGCGGCGTGGACACCCGGGATCTGTCGAGCCAGAGCATGGAGTCCAGCCGACCCGGCCTGTACTTCATCGGCGAGGTGGTTGACGTCACTGGCTGGCTCGGCGGTTACAACTTCCAATGGGCCTGGGCCAGCGCCCACGCCTGCGCCCAGGCACTGGCAGTGAAGCTTCGACCCTGAACAGGGCAAGGCCGTTGATCCGGCGGTCTTTGACGCTATAATCCAAGGCTTTGCTGGCAATGCTCCGCTGCCTCAACAGACTTTTGGCGGAGAACACCGCTTGCGGGCCCGATCTTCCCCGAGCACATTTCGGAATTTTTTAGCTAATGACAACCATCCGCGTTAAAGAAAATGAGCCGTTTGATGTCGCTTTGCGCCGTTTCAAGCGCACGATCGAAAAATTGGGTTTGCTGACGGACCTGCGCGCCCGCGAGTTCTACGAAAAGCCCACAGCCGAACGCAAGCGAAAGAAGGCTGCTGCCGTGAAGCGCAACTACAAGCGCATCCGCTCGATGCAGTTGCCCAAGAAACTGTTCTGAACCGGCGCCGAGTGCGCGGCGGCCCCGGCCACCGCACCAAGAACCCGCGCGGGGCCTGCCCCAGCGGGTTTTTGTTTTTTGCAAGAGGAAATGAAATGTCACTCAAAGACCGGATCACCGAAGACATGAAGGATGCCATGCGGGCTCGCGACAGCGAGCGCCTGGGCACCATCCGCCTGCTGCTGGCGGCATGCAAGCAGCGTGAGGTGGATGAGCGCATCGTGCTGGATGACGCTGCCGTCACGGCCATCGTCGATAAGCTGATCAAGCAGCGCAAGGACTCCATCACCGCTTTTGAGCAGGCCCAGCGCCAGGACCTGGCGGACAAGGAAAAGGCCGAACTGCTGGTGCTGCAGGCCTATCTGCCCAAACGTCTGGATGCGGCCGAGATCGCCGCCGAAGTTGCGGCGGTGGTCGCCAGCGTCAGCACTGAGTTGGGGCGCCCGGCCACGGCGGCCGACATGGGGAAGGTGATGGCCGCGGTGAAGACTGCGCTGGCCGGCCGGGCAGAGATGTCGCAGGTATCGGCGGCGGTCAAAACGGCCCTGGCACGCTGACAGGATAGCCCCGCGCTGGGGCCGGGCCCGGCACCCTACGGCACGGTCACGCTGGCGGAAACGGGCGGCGCCAGGCTCTGGCCGGAGTTGAGGTTGTCCAGCAGCTCCAGTTTCAGGGGGTAGTCGCCGGCTG
>JANMKM010000513.1:0-2820 GCA_031372035.1 Rhodoferax sp.
CCGGCACCACGCCGCCATAGGCCTGGTGCATCTCGATCTGGCTGTGCAGGGCATGCGCCAGCAAGCGAGGCACACCGGTCCCTTCGGCCTGCACCAGCGCCACACCGGTTTCGTCGCAGGACGACTCGATGCCCAGTATCAGGGAATGGTCATGCATAGGCGGCAGAGTTTAGGTGAACCGTCCGCAGGCAATGGTTTTCTGGCGCGAATCTTGCGCTCCTGACACCATGACGGAAGCCTTGCGCATTGTGGTGGTGGCGCCGGATCTCGCGGTTGGCGATCCGGGCGACGACTATGGCATCAACCAGGCCGAGAGATCGCGCAGCCTGCGTATCGGCCTGCTGGAGGGTGGCTACAACCTGATCGCCGTGCTGCCTGCCGACGTGTTCCTGACAGAGCGCATTGCCCAGTTGCAGCCCGACATGATCATCGTCGACGCCGAAAGCGCGGCCCGCGATGCCCTGGAGCACGTGGTGATGGCCACGCGTGACGAGCGCCGACCGATCGTCATGTTCACCAACGACAACGACAGCGACAACCTCAAGTACGCCCTGGCCGCGGGGGTTTCGGCCTATGTCGTGGCCGGACTGTCGACGGAGCGCATCCGCCCGGTGCTCGATGTCGCCCTGGCCCGCTTCCAGCATGAGCAGCAATTGCGCACCGAGCTGGCCGAAACCCGCACCGAACTGCAGGAGCAGAGCGCGGCCCTGGCAGCGCACAAGACCGAGCTGCAGAACCGCAAGGTGATCGACCGGGCCAAGGGACTGCTGATGCAGCGGGCCGGCCTGACCGAACAGCAGGCCTACGAGCGGCTGCGCAAAAGCGCCATGGACCGTAACCTCAAACTGGTGGATGTGGCGCAGCGGATGCTCGACGCGGCCGACCTGCTGTCTTGAATTGGTGCGCCGCACAATAACGGTGCAGGCCGGGAATTCTGGGCCGATCCGACTGCAGCCCTTTCAAATAGGGCACAGATCGCTACCAAACATATAGCAATTGGGAGCAGCAAGGCCTGGCACAGGGCTTGCATAGTAGAAGCCGAGGCCAATGAGGGCCTCGTGACAGGTTCGATTCCCAACGGCGGGTTCGGGCTGCCGAACCGGGACAAAGGCGTCCACGCGTCAGAGCTTGGCCATCGGTCAACTTGCGGCGCGTGCAGGCGCCATTTTTTTGTTTCCGACCCGCCGACACGCTCCAGCATGCGCACGGTGGGTCCAGCCAGGAGCCCTGTGATGACGGATCTTCTCAAAGCCAAACTCAGCCGCCGTGCCGTGCTGCAGACCGCTACCGTGGGGGCCATCGGCCTGACGCCGGCGCTGCGGGCCATGGTCTACGCCCAGGGCTCGGACAAGCCGGAGAAAGAGGAGGTCAAGATCGGATTCATCCCGCTGACCGATTGCGCCAGCGTGGTGATGGCCTCGGTGCTGGGCATCGACAAGAAGTACGGCGTGAAGATCATTCCCAGCAAGGAAGCCAGCTGGGCCGGCGTGCGCGACAAGCTGGTCACCGGCGAACTGGACTTTGCCCATGTGCTCTACGGCCTGATCTACGGCGTGCATCTGGGCGTCAGCGGCCCGAAGAAGGACATGGCGGTCCTGATGACGCTGAACAACAACGGCCAGGCCATCACGCTGAGCAAGAAGCTGGCCGACAAGGGTGCCGTGGACGGCGCCAGCCTGGCCAAGCTGATGGCCAGCGAGAAGCGCGAATACACCTTTGCCCAGACCTTTCCCACCGGCACCCACGCGATGTGGCTGTACTACTGGATGGCGGCCAACGGCATCGATCCGATCAAGGACGCCAAGGTGATCACGGTGCCGCCACCGCAAATGGTGGCCAACATGCGGGTCGGCAACATGGACGGCTACTGCGTCGGCGAACCCTGGGGGCACCGCGCCATCATCGACGGCATTGGCGTCACGGCCATCACCACGCAAGATATCTGGAAGGACCATCCGGAAAAAGTGCTGGGAACCACTGGCGACTTCGTCAAGAAGTACCCCAACACGGCCCGTGCCGTGACCGCCGCCATCCTGGAGGCCGGGCGCTGGATCGACTCGGGTCTTGCCAACAAGAACAAGATGGCTGAGACCATTGCCGACAAGTCCTACGTCAACACCAGTGTGGACGCGATCAACCAGCGCATCCTGGGTCGCTACCAGAACGGCATGGGCAAGACCTGGGACGACCCGAACTACATGAAGTTCTACAACGAGGGCGCTGTCACCTTCCCCTATCTGTCCGATGGCATGTGGTTCCTCACCCAACACAAGCGCTGGGGCCTGCTGAAAGAGCACCCGGACTACCTGACCGTGGCCAAGCAGATCAACCAGATCGACCTCTACAAGCAGGCCGCTGCCGCCAGCAAGACGCCGGTGCCGAAGGATCCGATGCGCTCCTCCAAGCTGGTGGATGGCGTGGTATGGGACGGCAAGGACCCGAAGAAGTACGCCGACGGCTTCAAGCTCAAGGCCTGACAAGGCCTACGTGTCCGCCACAACGCCACAACGCCTGTCAACCGAACCGGAGAATGCCATGGTCAGTGCCGTCTTTCATTCACCTTGGGCCCCCTCGCGGGACCCGGATGCTATTGTTTCAGAAGCGCCCCGTGCTGTATCCATGCCGGTTTTGGCCCATGTTGTACCCGAAAAAGTAGCAACGGCCGCGGTCCCGGCGGCCAGCAGCCGGATCCCCTACGACTGGCGCTCGCTCTGGCTCAAGGTGCTGCCTCCGTGCCTGGGCCTGGGCCTGCTGGTTTCGAGGTCATCTACACGGGGCTCTTCCAGACGCCCGAGCAGGTGGCCGAGACCGCGCTGCAGG
>JANMKM010000543.1:0-2062 GCA_031372035.1 Rhodoferax sp.
GTGTCGATCAGCACCGCCAGCAGCATCCCCTCGCCGCTGGAGACCTGGAAGCAGGCGCTGGTGGTGTTCAGCGACCCTTTTTACAGCAAGGGGCCGAACGACCAGGGCGTGGGCTGGAATGTGCTGTCCTCGCTCAAGCGCGTGGCCATGGGCTTCGGCCTGGCGGCGCTGGTGGGTATTCCGGTGGGCTTTGCCATCGGCCGCTTCACCTTCCTGAGCCGCATGCTCAACCCGCTGATCAGCCTGTTGCGTCCGGTCTCGCCGCTGGCCTGGCTGCCGATTGGCCTGCTGGTGTTCAAGGGCGCCAATCCGGCCGCGATCTGGACCATCTTCATCTGCTCGATCTGGCCCATGATCATCAACACCGCGGTCGGCGTGCAGCGCGTGCCCAGCGACTACATGAATGTGGCCCGGGTGCTGAACCTGTCCGAGTGGAAGATCATCAGCAAGATCCTGTTCCCGGCGGTACTGCCCTACATGCTGACCGGCGTGCGCCTGGCCGTGGGCACGGCCTGGCTGGTGATCGTGGCGGCCGAGATGCTGACCGGTGGCGTCGGCATCGGTTTTTGGGTCTGGGACGAGTGGAACAACCTCAACGTCAAGAACATCATCATCGCCATCTTCGTCATAGGCATCGTCGGCCTGGTGCTGGAGTACGCGCTGATCAAGCTTGCTACTGCATTCACGTTCGAGGAAGTCAAAACCTGAAACCTTGTGGGACAGACCGCAGCTACACGCAGTGAGCCAGCTCTGTCCAGCCCAGCTACCTTGTGGGACAGACCGCAGCTACACGCAGTGGGCCAGCTCTGTCCTCAACTAACCAAAACGGCAACCACTGAGAACCAGGAAACGATATGAATTCATCCCTAACCACCAAGTTCATCGAGATCCAGAACGTCGAGCAGTCCTTCAAGACGGCGAAGGGCCCGTTCCTGGCGCTGCGCGACATCAACCTGACCGTGGCCAAGGGCGAGTTCGTGACCCTGATCGGCCACTCGGGCTGCGGCAAGTCAACCCTGCTGAACCTGATCGCAGGCCTGACCACACCGACCCACGGCAGCCTGATCTGCGCCAACCGCGAGATTGCCGGCCCGGGCCCGGAGCGTGCCGTGGTGTTCCAGAACCATTCGCTGCTGCCGTGGCTCACCTGCTTCGAGAACGTCTACCTGGGCGTGGAGCGGGTCTTTGGCCAGAGCCGTGAGCGCGGCACGCCGGCCGAAACCAAGGCCCAGTTGCGTGAGCGTACCGACGCCGCCCTGGCCCTGGTGGGCCTGACGCCGGCGGCGCAGAAGCGCCCGGGCGAAATCTCCGGCGGTATGAAGCAACGGGTGGGCATTGCCCGGGCGCTGGCGATGGAGCCCAAGGTGCTGCTGATGGATGAGCCCTTCGGCGCGCTCGACGCCCTGACCCGGGCCCGGCTGCAGGACGAACTGCTGGCGATCGTGCAGAAGACCCACAGCACAGTGGTGATGGTGACGCACGACGTGGACGAGGCGGTGCTGCTGTCTGACCGGATCGTGATGTTGACCAACGGGCCGGCGGCGACCATCGGCGAGATCCTGCGCATCAAGCTGGAGCGGCCACGCAACCGGGTGGAACTGGCGGAGGACCGGCATTACGTGCAGTACCGCAAGGCCGTGATCGACTTCCTCTACACCCGCCAGAGCCACGTGGAGAAGCAGGCGGCATGAGCACCGCCGGGCCGCTCCCAAGGGCGACAACGAAGTTGCGGCGCAGACTCACAATTGCGCGCGGCGCTTGTCATGTCGTAGCCAATACCGCAGTGCGCCGCACGAAGGTACTCCAATGAACACCTTCATCCGGGCCATTGAATACTGGGTGCCCAGCAGCGACCGCAGCATTCTGGAGTTTGGCGGCGGCCTGTATGGCGACGCCGCGCGCCTGGCCGACGTCAGCAAGGAGCTGTGCTTCGGCCGGGGCGAGGGCCTGCCGGGACAGGCCTGGGACCAGGGCTGCCCGGTGGTGCTCAAGCAGTTCGAGGGCTCGGCCTTCCGCCGCACCGCCGCGGCCCGGGCGGCCGGCCTGACCTGCGGCATTGCAC
>JANMKM010000567.1:0-2847 GCA_031372035.1 Rhodoferax sp.
CCGCCACCTTGTCGGCAAAGGCGTCGCCTACCGGTTGGAGGATGGGCCTGAGGGCAAGGGCGGGCACCTGGTCATCGCGCACCCGATTGGCGCGCAGCAGGCGCCAGAAATACACCGCCACTGCGGGAACTGCCACCAGGCGCACCATCCAGGGCTGGATGTTGCGCATGAGCGGTGTGTGCCGGTAATTGGCTATGGCGGCCAGCCAGGCGCCGGCATCAGCTGCGCGACCGTTGTGCAAAGTGTCCGGCGCCGCGGTGCCGACCTGGCGCATGCGGTAACTCGCGCTGTGCGGGATGCCGCAATAGGGAACGTCTTCGTAGAACTCCACGCCGCTCTGCTGCCAGCGTGGCTGCATGGCGAGAAACGTGAGCACGTGGTCAACATGCCAGCCGATGCCGAGCGGGACGAGCAGGGTGTCGAATGTAATGGTCTGCAGCACGGCTTCGATACGCCCGCGCAGTTCGGGCAGCCAGTGCATGTCCTCGGCCACGACGGAGCGGAAGATGTTGGAAATCTGCGCGTAGTGCGCGCGCCGGAATGCCGCGTCCAGCTCGTCCAGCTTGATGCTCTCGTAGCCAAGGAAAGCGGCGGCGGCGCGTTCTTCGTCGTGGCGTGAATCGACCAGCGGCACGCCGTGCTTGAGCGTGCTGGTTGCAAGAAAGCGCGTGAAGATGTTGATCACCAGGACCGGCCCCTCCTGGCGCAGCTGCCGTATGGCGGCGGCGCAGGAGAAGACCGCGTCGTCCAGGTGCGGCGAGAGGACGACGGCCCGGTAATGCTTCACGCTCTCAGCGGCCCCGGATTCTTGGATCGAGCGCGTCGCGCAATCCGTCGCCAATGTAGTTCACCGACAGTACGGTGAGGGAAATCGCGATTCCCGGGAGCAATACGCGGTTCGGGTAGTCCTGCAGGTGGTCTACCGCGTCGAACAGCAGGCGGCCCCAGGTCGGGAAGTCGGGTGGGAAGCCCATGCCCAGGAAGGACAGCGCGCTCTCCACGATGATGGCGCTGGCGATGCCCAGGGCCGCGGCCACCATGATGGGGCTCAGCGTGTTGGGCAGGATGTGGCGCAGGATCATCTTCAAGGGAGGCGCGCCGATGGAGCGCGCGGCCAGCACGAACTCGCGTTCGCGCAGTGCCAGCACCTCGCCGCGCACGATGCGCGCGGTCTGCATCCAGGAGGTGGCGCCAATCGATATGACCATCAGGATGAAGATGCCGGCCTCCGGCCCCAGGCGCAAAGCCAGCGCCTCGCGAAACAGCATGACCATGACCAGCAACAAAGGAAGCAGGGGCAGGGCGAGGAAGAGGTCGGTCAGCCGCATCAGGATGCCGTCAAGGCGCTTGAAGAAGCCGGCCGACACGCCGATGAGCGTGCCGAGCATGACGGCGATCGACATGGCCGTGAGGCCCACCGCCAGCGAGACCTTGCCGCCAGCCATCATGCGGGCCATGATGTCGCGGCCGAGTTCATCGGTGCCAAAAGGGAACTGCATGCTGGGCGTCTTGTTGCGCATCAACAGGTTGGCAAACGCCGGGTCCACCTTGTAGAGGAACGGCCCGATCAGGACAAACAACAGGATCAGCACGAACACCGCGGCGCCCACCAATGCGCCCTTGTGCGTCTTGAACTGGTCCCAGACGTTCATCCACTGGCTGCGGGGCGGGCGGTCCGCCTGGTCCACCGCGACGGCTTGCACGGCGCCTTCAGTCATAACGGATCCGCGGGTCGAGGATGCCGTACAACACATCGGCAATCAGGTTGAAGGTGACGATCAGCACGGCAAAGATGAATGTCAGCGTCTGCACCATGGGCAAGTCATTCGACTGGATGGCGTTGATCAGCAACTGGCCCAGGCCGTTCACCTTGAAGACCTGTTCCGTGATGATGGCGCCGGCGAAGATGGAGGGCACACCGAGCGCAATCACGGTCACCACCGGGATGAGCGAGTTGCGCAGCACATGCAGCAGCACCACGGTCTTTTCGGTCATGCCCTTGGAGCGCGCCGTGCGCACATAGTCCTGCTGCAGGTTGTCGAGCATCGAGGCGCGCATGAAGCGGCTGATCTGCGCCGCGTTGAACAAGGCCAGCACCGTGATCGGCATGATCATCTGCTTGACCTGGAGGAGAAACGTACTCCAGGAATTGACCACCAGCGTGGTGTCATAGATAGACGGAAGCCAATTGAGCGTGACGGAGAACACCACGATCAGGATCACGCCAGTAAAAAAGGTCGGCACTGAAAAGCCGATCATGGAAATGAAGGTGCCGAGCTGGTCGAACCAGCTGTACTGCCGGTACGCCGACAACACGCCGATCGGAATGGCCAGAGACACGCCGATAAAGTACCCCATGCCCACGACCCACAGGGTCTGCGGCAGACGCTGGGCAATCAGGTCCACCACCGGGCTGCGGGTCTGCCACGACACGACACGCTGCAGGCCCGTGCTGTAGGTGGTGCCGAAGACATGATCAAACAAATTGAGCGGCTCGACATAGAAGAACTGCTTGAGCCACAAAAAATAGCGTACATAAGACGGTTGATCCAGCCCGAGCGCATCGCGCATCTTGGCCTTCACTTCGGGGGGGATGGTCAGCGGCACGTCGGCCATCGGATCTCCCGGCGCCAACTCCAGCAACATGAAGATGACCAGGCTGATCGCCAGCACCGTTGGCGCAGCCAGCAACAGTCGGCGAAGCGTATAGGTGAACATGCGTGCGAGTATGGAGTAGGCGTGGACGCCAGGGGCGGACCCCTCGCGGGACACTGCTTGCAGGCGTCCGCGGAGCTGCCCGGTCGGACCAGGGTCCTTCAGGGCAGTCCAGCCTGGCACAACTAACTT
>JANMKM010000580.1:0-2413 GCA_031372035.1 Rhodoferax sp.
TTGCCCCACGCGCCCTGTACGAAGAAGTGGCCGAGTCGTTGCGCCAGCGCATTTTCAACCGCGAACTGGCGCCGGGCAGCTGGATCGACGAACTCAAGATTGCCCAAGCCTACGGCATCAGCCGCACACCGCTGCGCGAGGCGCTCAAGGTTCTGGCCACCGAAGGCCTCGTCACAATGAAGCTGCGCCGCGGCGCCTACGTGACCGAGGTCTCCGACCAGGACCTGCACGAGGTCTACCACCTGCTGAGCCTGCTCGAGTCCGATGCAGCCCGTACCGTTGCCACGCGCGCCGACGCTGCGCAAATGGCCGAACTGGCTGATCTGCACGCCCGTCTGGAAGGCAGTGCCACTGCCGGGCAGGAAGACCGCGAGGCGTTCTTTCGCATCAACGAGCAGTTCCACATGCGCCTGCTGGAACTGGCCGCCAACCGCTGGTCGCTGCAAACCGTGCAGGACCTGCGCAAGGTGATGAAGCTGCACCGCCACAACTCCCTGCTCAAGGCTGGCCGGGTGGCGGAATCCCTGCAGGAGCATCGCGCCATCATGGCGGCTTTGCAGGCCCGCGACGCAGTGGCGGCGGCGGCCTGCATGCAGCAGCACTTCAACAACGGGCTCGAGGCAGCGGCCTGAAGCGGGCGCCGGCGCCGCCCGCGCCATCCGTTCGCCGGCGCCGCCCGCTCAATCGCGCGCCGCGAACTGCTGGATCCAGCGATCATCGACCGCATGGTCGCCGCCGATCAGCTCCCGCGCCTGCAGCAGGTGCGTGACCTTGTTGACGCTCTGGCAGACGGTCATATTCTTGCTGCCACGGGAAAACAGCTCGATATGGGTGTGCCCGGTATTGCAGTGCTTGTACAGGGCCCGGTGCGGCGCGCCGGAAAACAGCGTCGACATGATGGCGCTCATGATGTTGCCGTGCATCACCAGCACCAGCACCCCGTGGCCGGAACGCAGAAGATCCTGCTGCATGCGCCAGATCCAGCCGACGATTTCGAACGAGCGGGCACGAAACTCGTCGGCGGTCTCGATATGCGCCCGGTCATACCAACCGCGGGGCGAGGCCGGCGGGCAGACGAACTCCGGAAAGCGCGCGCCAATATCCTGCCAGGAGGCTCCCGGCAGGCCCATCGGTGTCCCGTCTTCCTGATGATGGTAACAACCACCCTCCTCGAACAGGTCGCGGCCCACCACAACCGGTTCGTCCATGCTCACGCGCAGACTGGCAGCAACGGCCTGCGCTGTCAGCAGGCAGCGCTGCATGGGTGACGTGAACACCTTGCATCGGGGGAAAGCGCCGGCCTTCAGGAAGTAGTCGCTCCAGTCGTAGCGCGACAGTTGCTCCAGCTGCCTGTGCCCGCGTTCCGACAGGCCGCAATCGGGATGCCGCATGCGGGCCTCCAGGCCGATCAACGTCGCCTCAGGTACATCAGGGCCATGCGTCTGGCGAATCTGCTCGGCCAGCACGTTGTTGCCAGACTCCGCATGGCGCACCAGGATCAGATCGACCTGGCCGTCGACGCGGGTTTTCGGGTTTGCATCTGCTGCTGCCATGCCGGCTGCCTTTGTGGGTACTGCGATGGCCAAGTATCGTTCGGCGGGCCGATTGCAGCGAGAATAACGACCGCCCCGACGTGCCACCGGCAGCGTGGTATCCCCCAACGCAACCCCCTAGGACGACCATGCATTTCGGCCTGACAGAGGAACAGCGGATGATCGTCGACACGACACGATCGTTTGTCGAAAAAGAGCTGTATCCGCACGAGGCGGCGGTCGAGCGCAGCGGCACGCTGCCGATGGAACTGGTACGCGAGATCCAGCAAAAGGCAATCGCGGCCGGCCTGTATGCGGCCAACATGCCCGAGGAAGTCGGCGGGGCTGGCCTGGACACGTTGTCCTGGCTGCTCTACGAGAAGGAGCTGGGCCGCGCCAACTATTCGCTGCACTGGACCTGCGTGGCGCGCCCGTCGAACATCCTGCTGGCCGGCAACGAAGAGCAGCGCCAGCGCTACCTTTACCCCTGCGTGCGCGGTGAAACCTGGGACTGCCTGGCCATGACGGAACCCGGCGCGGGCTCCGACCTGCGCGGCATGAAGGCCAGCGCCCGGCCCGATGGCGACGACTGGATCCTCAACGGCACCAAGCACTTCATCAGCCACGCCGACATCGCCGGCTTTGCCATCGTGTTCATGGCCACCGGCGAAGAAGCCACTGCGCGCGGCGCCAAGAAGAAGATCACCGCGTTCTTCGTCGACAAGGGCACACCCGGCTTCACCGTGCGCGAGGGCTACCGCAACGTCTCGCACCGGGGCTACACCAACGCCATCCTGGACTTCGACGACTGCCGGCTGCACCAGCGGCAAATCCTGGGCGAGGTGCACCGTGGCTTGGCAGTCGCCAACAGCTGGCTTGGC
>JANMKM010000224.1:0-7386 GCA_031372035.1 Rhodoferax sp.
CAGAGATCAGGTCGGCATAGGCGACTTTGGCGGCATCGGCAGGCTTACCCATAATTAGTGCTCCCAAGCGCAATGGTCCATCGCGCCGGCTGTTCCTATCTTCAGTCTGTGGGCGAACACACTCAGAGTAAAAGCGACCGAATCGTGGTGACAGCACGATTGCTACGCTGAATAGCTCAGCCAGCTTTGGATTGCGAATCCCTCTTTTCTCGGCTGGACTGAAGAAGTCGTCCATCCCCAAGCCTCCGACCTTCACCAAACTCGGCAGACATTGCAGTGCGACCTCAGTAACGTGCGAAAACGGCAGATGGCCCGAATCGTGAAGTAACGCAGCATGCTGCAGATCCATGCGATCCGAGTCGGAAACGGTGTGCACAGAATATGCGAATGTGCCGTCGCCATTGACCCCGGACCCAGCTCTTGCAGCACTCTGGACGAAACGGGAAATCACACCGAACATGCCAAGTGAATGCACGAAGCGGGAATGTTCTGCGCTGGGATAGGTCAGGTAGCTGAAACCCAACTGTCGTATTCGCCTTAAGCGCTGCAGAATCGGGCAGTCGAGCAGACGAATAGCCGATTCGTCTAACTCGATCATTCCCCAGACGTTGTCCTTTACAACCTTGCTTCGGTCCGGCCGGTTGGTTCCGGCTGACTGCAAGCCTTGAACATACGCATCTGAGAAGCCAATCCGATCAAACGATTCACCTAGCGCACTCGCCAGGACGGTCGGGCTCTTGATCGTGCCAAACCACTCAAGCTGCAACTCCCGAACGTCCTCGATTGACATACTCCCGCCCTCTCCTCAACGAGTCGTCCACTCTTGCAGGTTCGCCAATGAACGCCTCGGCAGCGGACTCTGCCGTTATGCGAAGCAACGGATCCAGCTTGCCCAGGAAATGCTCAGCGTGGGGCTTACTGACCCTAAAGGCGAGCTCTGAGTACCGAGGGTTCGGGCTGCACGCAAATCCGAGCTGGCACGACCGCAAGGCTGCTAGGAAGTAGTCGTACGTACCAATGTTGCTTGGAGCAAGGCTGTTCTTCACGCGGACAAACCAGCGCTGTTCATCTACGTCCTGTGATTCCTCGGCAAGGAAGGACACCAACGCGTGGACACGCCCAATCCCCAAGTTCGTGCTTTCCGCATTCGGATCAAGCACTACTAGGCCCCTCTCGACAAGCGCGGCAATGAAGGCCTCTGTGAATTCGTCAAACGTGGCAAGAGAGGTCATCGGGGCATCTACCGTAAAGATCGATATTCAGGGACAAGACCGACTTCTACGGCATTGACCTTCGCCAGCTTCTCGCGATCATCGACAATGCGGGGCGAATACTTGACGACTTCGCGATAGCTGCCGCCGTTGAGCGCACATAGTAACAACTCTTCAACTATCTCTTGTGGATTGAAGGTTGGCATGGAGTGGAGTGAGGCGTTAGCAAGTTATTCGGGACAGCGGCCACCTGACCTGCCATCGTAGGGCAAGCTCACAAGAACTGTCGCTATTCTTGACATTTCTACCCGAATCATGCGGTTTACAAGCCACACATGCAAGAAGAAAGCCAGCGGGCTAGGCCAGTCAACAGCTTTCGCCGCCTGATTGAATTCGCTTGCGCCTCCAAAAGCACAGAAATGACAACGCCTCGGAGCCGTGAAGCAACCGAGGCGCATTGATGACTGGTGGCCTGGGGCGGAATCGAACCACCGACACAAGGATTTTCAATCCTCTGCTCTACCGACTGAGCTACCGGGCCATGTTGAGCCGCGAATTATAGCAAGGCCAGCCTCGCCGGCGGCCTTGCCTCAGGCTACGCTGCGCTTGCCGCGGGTCAGGTCCACGCCCAGTTGCTTGAGCTTGCGGTACAGGTGGGTGCGCTCCAGGCCGGTCTTTTCTGCCACCCGCGTCATGGAGCCGTTTTCCTTGGCCAGGTGGTATTCAAAATAGGCCTTCTCGTATTCGTCCCGGGCCTCGCGCAGCGGCTTGTCCAGGGTGAAGCTCTGGCGCGACTGGGGGCCGGACTCGGTCACCAGCATCGGCACCGGCCCATGGCTGGGCATCATGTCCAGCACCGGCATGGCCGCAGGCATGCTCAGCGCCGCAACCGGCTTGCGCGTGTTGCCCCGCGCCAGGCCTTGCTCCACGGCCTTGAGCAGCTTTTGCAGCGTGATCGGTTTTTCCAGGAAAGCCAGGGCACCGATCTTGGTGGCTTCGACCGCCGTGTCAATGGTGGCGTGGCCGCTCATCATGATCACCGGCATGGTCAGGGCTCCAGTGCTGGACCACTCCTTGAGCAAAGTGACGCCATCGGTGTCGGGCATCCAGATGTCCAGCAGCACCAGGTCCGGCCGGTCCCGCAGCCGCGCGGCACGTGCCTGCGCGGCGTTCTCTGCCACCTCGACCGTGTGGCCCTCGTCGTTGAGGATTTCCCACAAAAGGTCGCGGATGCCGAGTTCGTCGTCAACCACCAGTATGTTTGCCATGTGTCAGATGCCGTGCGTGCTTGAAGGGGTTGCGCTCAGGTCGGCGCAGTGTCCTGTGTGGCGAATGATAACGATACTTGTGCGCCCACCACCCGGCCGTCTTCCACCCGATTGGCAATGTCGACCCGGGTGCCATGCTCGTCGGCAATTTTCTTCACCACCGCCAGGCCCAGGCCGGTGCCCTTGGCCTTGGTGGTGACGTAGGGCTCGAAGGCACGCTTGAGGATGTTCTCGGCAAATCCGCTGCCATGGTCGAGCACGCTCAGGCGCACCCGCTTGGTTGACTCCAGCCACTGGGTGCGCAGCACGATGCTGTTGTCGGCCACGCCGTTGGTAGCCCCCAGCGTCGCGTCCTGGGCGTTCTGCAGCAGGTTGTGCACCACCTGGCGCAGCTGCTGGGCGTCGCCCATCACCGTCGGACAGGCCGGGTCGGCCTCCAGCCGCACCGGTACCGGCGTGAGCTCGGCCTCGTACAGGTGCAGCACGTCGGCCAGCAGGCTGTTGAGGTCCAGCGCCTTGAGTTCGGCTGCAGGCAGCCGCGCGTAATCCCGAAACTCGTTGACCAGGCGCTTCATCGCGTCCACCTGGTCGACGATGGTGCGCACCGACTTCACCAGCACCGCCTGCTCAGGCGCCGCCAGCTTGCCGCTGAGCTTCATTTCCAGCCGTTCCGCCGATAACTGGATGGGCGTCAATGGGTTCTTGATCTCATGCGCCAGCCGGCGTGCCACCTCGCCCCAGGCCTGGGCACGCTGGGCCGAGACAATTTCCGAGATGTCGTCGAACACCAGCAACCGGTCGGCGCCCGGCAGCGCGGCACCGCGCGCCACCAGCGTTACCGTGTTGGCCGAAGGTTGCACCGTGGAGCCACCGGGCACACCACCGAGCTCGAAGGAATGCTGCCAGTGGTCCAGCCCATGCTCGTCGCGCTGGCCCAGGAACGACGCAAAGTGCGCCGCCACACCTGCACCGAACTCCTGCAGCCCGTCGACCTCGCTCAGCGGCCGGCCCTCAAACGCGGCCAGCGGTGCGCGCAGGATCCGGGTGGCACCGGGGTTGGAGGAACGGATGGCTCCTTGGGCGTCGAGCACGATGACGCCGGCCGTCAGGTTGTCCAGGATGGTCTGCAAATTGGCGCGCGCGGCACTGACCTGCTGCATGCTGCTCTCCACGGCCTGGCGGGCGTCATACAGCTGTTGGGTCATCATTGCAAAGGATCGCGTCAAGCCACCGAGTTCGTCCTTGCCCTGCAGCGCCGCCTTGGGCGTCAGGTCGCCGGCGGCAACCTGGTCCACGCCGTGGGCCAGCAGCAGCAACGGCCGCGCAATCTGGTTGCCCATGACCACGGCCAGCAGCACCGCGCCGAACACCGCCAGGAACAGGCTCAGGGTGAGCGTGCCGATGTACATGCGCTTGAGGCCTTCGCGCGCCAGGGCCCGCTCCTGGTATTCGCGGTTGGCCTCGGTCACGGCCAGTGCGTTGGCCACCAGCGTGGCCGGCAGTGCCTGCGTCACCTGCAGGAACCGCGTTTCGCCCACCAGCCCCAGGCCCGGGCTGGGCACCACCACCAGGGCCTTGATCCGGGCACTGGCCTGGGCGGCCGGTGCCGCGTCCTCCAGGCCCTCGATCCAGGTGGTGGCTCGCTGGTTGCGGGCGGTGCGGAACTGCAGGGTACTGGGCCGGTCCGGATTGAGCTGGAAACGCGACTCGCCGGCACCGGCAATCAGTTGCGCTGCGGGCGACCAGAGCAGCACGTCGGTGGCGCCAAGCTGGTCCCGAGCCCGCTCCAGCGCCAGGCCGGCGGTGGCGTCGGGCGTTTCCGCCAGCTGTGCGGCGGCGGAACGGGCCTTGCCGGCCAGGTCATTGGACATGGTCTCCAGCGTGACCCGGCCCAGGTTCAGACCAGCGTCCAGGGCGCCTTCCACCTTGACGTCAAACCAGCTCTCGATCGAGCGCGAGACGAACTGGTAGGACACGACGTAGATCAGCATGCCCGGGGCAAAGCCGGCCAGGGCAAATATGGCCGCCAGCCGGATCAGCAGCCGGCTGCCGAACTTGCCGCGGCGCAGCCGTGACGCCAGGCGATAGGCGATCCACACCAGCACCAGCAGCAGCAGGCCGGCCACCACCACATTGAGGATGAACAGCCGGGCGTAGTTGCGCTCGTACAGCTCGCGGTTGTTGGTGGCCTGGGTCAGCAGGAACAGCAACACCAGGCCGATCGCCGCGACCGTGGCCGCACCGATGCCCACCGCCCAGCGCATGGCGCGTGAATGGCTGGCAGACTCGGCCGCCGCCGACTGCGCGGCCAAGGGCGCGGGGTTCACTTGGCGGCCTCGGCGCCCAGGCGCTGACGCGCAAACGCCACGATGTTCCAGTCGGACTGGCCCAGCACGCCGATCTGGAACGGCCGCGGCAGTTGCGACACGTCAAGCCGAAACCGGAAATTGAGCATGTGCGGTTGCTCCAGATCCAGCTCGCCGTGCTCGGCAAACTTCCAGCGCGATATCCGCTGCACGGCAGCCAGTGCCTCGGGCAGCGTGTCAAAACTCTGGTTCAGGGCCAGGCCCAGGCTGTTGTTGGTAATGGCACCGGAAGCCACGTTCAGGCGCCAGCGCCGGGTCAGCGGCTGGTAGGCCAGCCGCACGTGGCGCTCGGCCTCCAGTACGCGCCGGTCGTACCAGTACCAGCGTTCCCGCAGTACCTCGACCTCGGCCACGAAGTACATCGGCACGCCCTTGAGCAGTGCATCCTCAATGCTGCTGGGCAGGTCGAATTTGACGGTTGCCGACAGCACCAGCCCGTCGCTCTGGCGCTCCACCTGAAATTGCACCACCTCTGGCGCAGCCGGCTGGGCCAGCGCTGCGGGAGCCAGGCCCACGCACAGGCAGGCCCAGAGCAGCAGCGCGCGCCAGTCAAGGGCCGTGCTTTTGCAGCAGCGCGTAAAAAAAGCCGTCGTGATCACCTGTGCCATTGTCCGGGACCGGCTTGCCGTTTGCCCCGAATTGGGGCAGTAAATGCCCTGGCGAAGTTTGCAATTGCGCGTCGGTGTTGTGTGCAAGAAACGTTTGCATCTGGCCAGCGCCTTCAGCCTTGAACACCGAACAGGTGCAGTACAAGAGCCTGCCACCGGGCTTGAGCAGCGGCCACAGGCTGTGCAACAGCTGCGCCTGAACCAGGGCCAGCTGGTCCACATCGGTGGGGCGGCGCAGCCAGCGCACGTCCGGGTGCCGGCGCACGATGCCGGACGCGGTACACGGTGCGTCCAGCAAGATGGCGTCAAAGGCCTGGCCGTCCCACCAGGCCTGCGGCTGTGCCGCATCGCCCACCAGCACGCGGGCCTGCAGGCCCAGGCGCACCAGGTTCTCGTCGATACGCCGGCAGCGCCGCGCATCCACGTCCAGCGCCGTCACGCTGCCAGCACCCAGCTCCAGCAGATGGGCGGTCTTGCCGCCGGGTGCGGCGCAGGCGTCGAGCACGTGCAGTGGCTCCTGCACCCGATCTCCCAGCAACAGGGGTGCTGCCAGCTGGGCCGCCGGGTCCTGGACCGACACCAGGCCTTCGGCAAAACCGGGCAGTTGCAGCACCGGGCGCGCCTGCTCAAGCGTCACGCCATGCGCGCCAACGGCCCGGGCCGCAATGCCGGCGCGTTGCAAGGTGTCGAGATAGGCTGCAACGCTGCTGCGCCGCAGATTGACCCGCAGGCTCAACGGCGGCTGGGCATTGTTGGCCCCCAGGATCTCCTGCCACTGCGCAGGGTAGTCCTGTTGCAGCCGCTGGATCCACCACAACGGGTGGTTCCAGAGCGCAACCGGGTCCCGTGCGCTGGCGGCGAGCATGGGAGCGCGCTCGCGCAGGAAGCGGCGCAGGCAGGCGTTGACGAATGCGGCCTGGGGCCGCATGTGGGGCGCGCGCCGCGCTGCCTCCACGGTCTGGTTCACCAGCGTATGGGCGTCATAGGCGGCGTCCTGCTCGCGCCACAGCAATGCCAGCGCCGTGCACAGCAGCGCATCCACGGCGGGTGGTGGCGCCCGGCTGGCTAACGCCTGGCGCAAGGCCCGGGCCCGGCCGAGCTGACGCAGCACGGCAAACAGCAGAGCCTGCACCCCGGGGCGCAGGCCCACGTCCACTGCGTCAATGGCCAGGGTGGCAGACTGGCCGCCCTGCACGGCGGCCAAAGCGAGCGCCGTGGCCTGCAGCTGGCGCCACAGCGGCGGCTGATCCAAAAAGTTTTTCAAGACGAAAAAACGCCCCGGACCCGCATACAGCGAGCACGGGGCGCTCCCATTTCAGTAGCAGTTGGGGTGCTACTCGGTGCCCGAGGCGGCGCCTGCCTCGGCCGTGGCGGCGTCATCCGACAGCCCGGCGAGTTCCGCTGCTTCGGCTTCCGCAATGGCACGGCGCTCGGCGTCGTCCATGTTCTCGCGCACTTTGCGGGCCTCGTGGTAGGCCATGCCGGTTCCAGCCGGAATCAGGCGGCCGACGATCACGTTTTCCTTCAGACCACGCAGTTCGTCGCGCTTGCCCATGATGGCAGCCTCGGTCAGCACGCGTGTGGTCTCCTGGAAGGACGCGGCGCTGATGAAGCTGTCGGTGGACAGCGATGCCTTGGTGATACCCAGCAGCAGGTTGGTGAAGACGGCCGGGACCTTGCCAGCGGCGCGCAGGGCGTCGTTGGTGTTGAGCATCTCCGAACGCTCGACCTGCTCACCGGCGATGTAGTTGGAATCGCCCACGCTTTCCACCACCACACGACGCAGCATCTGGCGCACGATCACTTCGATGTGCTTGTCGTTGATCTTCACACCCTGCAGACGGTAGACGTCCTGCACTTCGTCAACGATATAGCGCGCCAGTTCTTCCGAGCCCAGCAGACGCAGGATGTCCTGCGGATCGGCCGGGCCGTC
>JANMKM010000630.1:0-2045 GCA_031372035.1 Rhodoferax sp.
GACACCCTGGCCTACATGGCGCGGGACCCCGTGCATCGCCGGCATCACCAGAACCAGCTCAGCTTCAGCCTGGTCTATGCCTTTGACGAAAACTTCATCCTGCCCTTGTCGCACGATGAGGTGGTGCACGGTAAAGGCTCCATGCTGACCCGGATGCCAGGCGATCGCTGGCAGCAACTGGCGAATCTGCGCCTTTGCTATGCCTACATGTACTGCCACCCGGGCAAGAAGCTGCTGTTCATGGGCAACGAATTCGCCCAGGAGCGCGAATGGCAGCATGACCACGCGCTGGACTGGGGACTGCTGGAACAGACCGGTCACCAGGGCATGCAGCGCCTGGTGCGGGACCTGAACCTGTGCTACCGCGCCCATGCGGCGCTGCACCAGCGCGACGTGGAGGGCGACGGTTTTGCCTGGATCAGCCATGACGATGCCACGCAATCGGTGCTGGCCTTCGCCCGCCACGCGGCCGACGGACAGACGGCGGTGGTGGTCTGCAATTTCACGCCGGTGCCACGCATAGGCTACCGGCTGGGAATGCCACATGCCGGCCGTTGGCAGGTGTTGATCAACAGCGATGACAGCGTCTACGGCGGCAGCGGAATGCACTGCGCCGGTGGCAATACGCAGGGCGTGTCGTGGCAGCAGCGCGCGCAGTCACTCTGCCTCGACTTGCCGCCCCTGGCCTGTATTGTCCTGGTGCCCGCTCCATGACACGCATGAGGGTAACGGAAACGCCATGCAACCACGCGACGCCGAGCTATCGGGAGCTGCAGCTGCAGCCTGGCCACACCCGGTTGCTTGGTGCCACGCTGGAACCCAGCCACATCAACTTCGCACTGGTCGCGCCGCACGCACAGGCAGTGGAGCTGTGTCTGTTCGACGCCCAGGGCCAGCAAGAGCTCGTCCGTCTGGGGATGCATGGGCCGCGTGACGGCCTCTGGCACGGCAGCCTGGCGCGCTCCGCGAACATCGGCGCCGGCTTGGTATATGGCTGGCGCGTGCATGGGCCCTGGGCACCGCAGCAGGGGCATCGCTTCAATCCGGCCAAGTTGCTGCTCGACCCCTATGCCCGGGAGGTGCTGGGCCAGTACCTGGGCGAGGACATTCACCTGGGGCATGTGCCGTCGGCAGCGCCGGACAGCGGTGCGCCCGATCCGCGCGACAACGCCCGCCTGGCCCTCAAGGCGCGCGTGGTTGCTGACCTGCCTCCAGGCGCGGTTGTCCGGCCGCATGTGGACCCGGCCCGGCGGGTGATCTACGAACTGCACATCAAGGGCTTTACTGCCTTGCATCCCGGCGTGCCGTCGGCGTTGCGCGGCAGCTATGCCGGGCTCGCACACCCAGCCGCCTTGGCCCACCTGCAGGCCCTGGGTGTGACCACACTGTGCTTGATGCCGGTGGCTCAACGCGCAGACGAGCCGCGGCTGCTGGCTTTGGGCCTGCGCAACTACTGGGGCTACAACCCGGTGGCCTGGAGCGCGCCAGAATCCCGCTACTGGAGCGGTACACCCGGCAGCAGCCCACGCACCGAGTTCCGCGGTCTGGTCGATGCCCTGCACGCCGCCGGACTGGAAGTGGTGCTGGACGTGGTCTACAACCACACGGCCGAGAGTGACGAATTTGGTCCCACCCTGTCACTACGCGGTATCGACAACGCCCTGTACTACCACCTGCTGCAAGACGACCGCAGCCGCTATGCCAACTGGACCGGCTGCGGCAACAGCGTTCACCTGAATGACCCGCTGGTACTGCGCACTGCGATGGACAGCCTGCGCCTGTGGGTCAGTGAGTTTGACGTCGATGGTTTTCGCTTTGACCTGGCGCCGGTGCTGGGTCGCGGCTGTCGCAGTGGTGACGACAGCTTCCAGCCTCAGGCACCGCTGCTGGCGGCGATCGCTCAGGACCCCCTGCTGCGCGATCGCCTGATGATTGCAGAGCCCTGGGACATCGGGCCTGGTGGCTACCAGCTGGGCCGGTTTCCGCCCGGATGGCTGGAGTGGAATGACCGTTTTCGCGATGTCCAGCGCGATTTCTGGCTACAA
>JANMKM010000637.1:0-9996 GCA_031372035.1 Rhodoferax sp.
AGATAAGGGACGTAGCTGGTGCTCATCCGCAATAAACGAACACCCTCACTTGCGGTTGTGAGGGACAACCCTAGTTTCTGCCGCCCAGACTCCTAGGTATCCGGCCACGGCGTGCTGTGGCTGCCGAGGAAGTCCGCAACAACGGCACTCAGTCCGTTATCCAGCGCCGTGGCACTTCTTGAACTTTTTGCCACTGCCGCAATGGCAAGGGTCATTGCGGCCAGGCTTGGCTGCGCTGTGGACGGTTTCCACCCGCGGCCCCAAGCTGCGCCACAGGTCCCGCAAGTCATAGACTGCCCACAGCGCCTTGCCCAACGCGTCGATGCGCTGCCGGCTGACTGACGGTAGTCCATCCGCTTCATAGACCGCGATCGCCGGAGGATCGCTGTCATCTTCGGTCAGCGCCAGGATGGCCTCCATAGACTCGTCCAGCAGGCGTGCCGTCTTGCGATCGCGCGGCGCGGCCCATTCCTCGGGCCAGTTCTCGACGGCATACATGAATCCCAGCGCCCAGACCTGGGCAAACGCCGGCAGCACCTGGCCCTGCATCACCTGGCGTTCCTGTTCCGGCAGGGCGGCAATGGCGCCCCGGGTATCCAGCAGCTCAGGCTGGTAGGCGCGCCCATCCTGCAGGTCCTCGACATCGCTGTCCAGCGCGACGGCAATCTCGTTCCAGCGCCGATTCCACAAGGCCATGAAGCGCTCAAACTGCGCGTCATCCACAAAGCCGCCGCGCTGCGGGTCAGCGTCAGCGTCGGCTTCGGCATCGGGAAGAGCCAGCAAAACCGGCAAGTACTCGCGGGGCGCAATCTTCCGCCGGCAGCAGACAAGGGCAGCCATGAAGCCTTCGCAGAACTCCCACTGCGGAGTCTCTTCATCACCCTGGCGCAGCGTGTCCAGGATCGCGTCCAGGGCCTCGAAATCGGCGCCGTCCATGACCGATGGCTGGCTCGCGGCTGGCTGCAAAGGTTCTGGTTCGCCGCTCATGGGTTCATTCAACGCTATAGGAGTTTAGCCGCTGGGCAAAGCCGCACCGGGCTGCTATGGTGGCGGCCAACGCCGGCCGATGCGCGGCCTTGCGAATTGTCAGGCTGTCGGAGCGCCACCCATGCTGCATTTTCTCGAGTCGCTGTTCCCCGTCCGCTACACGGTCCTGGGCCTGAGCGTGATGGGCCTGATGCTGAGCGCGTTCACCCTGGTGGGCTTTGGCGTAGGTGGCACAGCGGCATTGCTGTTCGCGCTGCTGGTGGCGGTGGGTGTCTACGACCTGCGCCAGACACGGCGCTCGATCCTGCGCAACTATCCGATCATTGGCCACCTGCGTTTCATCATGGAGTTTGTGCGCCCGGAGATTCGCCAGTATTTTCTGGAAGGCGACAACGAGGCCACGCCCTTCTCCCGCTCGCAACGCTCGCTGGTGTACCAGCGCGCCAAGGGCGAATCGGACAAGCGTCCTTTCGGCACACAGCTGGCGGTGTATGCCGAAGGCTACGAATGGATGAACCATTCACTGGTGCCCAGCCAGGTCGCGTCGCACGACTTCCGGGTCTGGGTCGGCGGCACTCCGCAGGATGCAGCAAGCCGCCTGGCCGACGACCCCCAGACCAGCCTGTGCACCCAGCCCTATCACGCCAGTGTCTTCAACATCTCGGCCATGAGCTTTGGTGCGCTCAGCGCCAATGCCATCCTGTCGCTGAATGCCGGGGCCAAACGTGGCGGCTTTGCCCATGACACCGGCGAAGGTTCCATTTCCGTGCACCACCGCGTTCATGGTGGTGACCTGATCTGGGAAATCGGCTCCGGTTACTTTGGCTGTCGCAATGACGACGGCAGCTTCAACGAACAGAAGTACATCGAGAACGCACGCGATCCCCAGGTCAAGATGATCGAACTCAAGCTCAGCCAGGGCGCCAAGCCCGGACACGGTGGCGTACTGCCCGGGCCGAAGGTCACCCCCGAGATTGCAGCAGCGCGCGGCGTACCCGAAGGCGTGGACTGCGTCTCGCCGGCGTCGCACAGCGCCTTTGCCACGCCGGTGGAGATGATGCAGTTCATTGCCCGGCTGCGCCGTCTGTCGGGTGGCAAGCCGACCGGTTTCAAGCTGTGCATCGGTCACCCCTGGGAATGGTTCGCGATTGTCAAGGGCATGCTCGCCACGGGCATCACACCCGACTTCATCGTGGTTGACGGTGCCGAGGGCGGCACCGGTGCCGCGCCGCTGGAGTTCACCGACCACGTGGGCTCACCCCTGCAGGAAGGCCTGCTGCTGGTGCACAACACCCTGCGCGGTGTCGGACTGCGGTCCCAGATCAGAATAGGTTGCGCCGGCAAGGTGGTCAGCGCCTTTGACATCACGCGGCTGCTCGCGCTGGGGGCTGACTGGTGCAACGCCGCCCGCGGCTTCATGTTTGCCCTGGGTTGCATCCAGGCCCAGACCTGCCACACCGGCCACTGCCCCACCGGCGTGACCACCCAGGACCCGCTGCGCCAACGCTCGCTGGTGGTGGCGGACAAGGCGACCCGGGTCTACCACTTCCACAAGATGACGCTGCATGCGCTGCAGGAACTGATCCAGGCGGCCGGCTTGCAGCATCCGGGTGACGTCACGGCGCACCACATCGTGCGCCGCTCGGCCGACCACAAGGTGCAGTCGCTGGCGCAGATGATGCTGCCGCAGCTACCCGACGGCGTGCTGCTGAGCGATGACCTCTCGGCGTTGCCCGTGATCTACCGCCAGACCTGGCCCAGGGTCAGCGCCGACACTTTCATGCTGCAAAATCAGTAGCTGTCCGCGCCTGTACACCAAGCTTCGTCAGCCTTTTCGCCATCTCCAGCAGAGCGTCATCGCGGCTCAACAACGTTGCCCCGTGGGCCACTGCCAGATCGACAAAGCACTGGTCATCCGGGTCCCGGCAACGTACCAGCGCAGGCTTCGCTATCGGCTGGATGCAGGCGAGCCGGTCAAATTGCGCCAGCACCGCAAGCGCCGTGCGCTGGCGCGCGACGCATTGTGCGCGGATGCGCGGATAGGCCAGCACCCGATCCAGCTCGCTGCGCATCGGCGCGCTCGCCAGCCAGCGTCTGCGCCCGTCCAGCAGTGCCTGGTGCAGGCCCTGCACCGCGGGATCGGCAAAGACCAGCAGGTCCAGAACGACGTTGGTGTCCAGTACCAGCTCCGGGCTGGCTGGCATGGCCTCAGCCACCGACGGGCGGCGCCTGCGTGCCGCGCGGCGCCCGGGCCGACCCGCTCACTATGTCAAACCGCATCAGGCGGCACTCGATCGGGCCGTTCCACATCGGCACCCGGCGCGACTCCTTGAGCCGCATGCGACTGGCCAGCTTCAAATCCGGGCTCAGGACCCAGGCGCTCCAGCCTGCATAGTGCTTCTTCCAGTGGGCACTGAGCTGGTTGAAGAAGTCTCCGCCTTCGGCGCTCTGGGCCTGCTCCCGCCCGGAGCCCTCGACACGGCCAGATCCCGCGACGCCGGCAACGTCAATGCGCTCGCCATAGGGCGGGTTGACCAGCATGACGCCAGGCACAGCGCTGGGCGGCAGGCGCTGCAATGCGTCTCCACCACGGAATTCCACCAGATGGGCCACACCCGCGCGCTGCGCATTGCGCTGCGCAAAGTCCACCATGCGGTGTGCCACATCGCTTCCGAAAACAACGATACCCTGGGCTGCAGAGCTTTTGGAACGGGCACCGATTGCTTCCTTTTTGATAGCGTCCCAGACATGCGGGGCGAATGGCAGCAACTTCTCGAAGGCAAAGGAACGAAGAGCTCCAGCGGGAATGCCGGCCGCAATCTGGGCCGCTTCAATCGCGATGGTGCCGCTGCCGCAGCACGGGTCGTACAGCGGCAACAGCGGCGCACCGGTACTGGCCCAGCCGCTGGCGGCAATCATGGCAGCGGCCAGCGTTTCCTTCAACGGTGCTTCGCCCTTGTCTTCGCGCCAGCCGCGCTTGAACAGCGGCTCGCCCGAAGTGTCGATGTACAAGGACACGGTATCGGTCGTGAGATGGGCAAAGACACGGATGTCGGGCCAGCGCGTGTCGACATCGGGGCGCACCCCACCGGCCTTGGCGCGGAAGCGGTCGCACACCGCGTCCTTGATCTTCAGCGCGGCAAAATTCAGGCTGGTCAACGGACTGTGTTGTGCCGTCACCTCGACCTTGATCGAGCGCCGGGGCTCGAACCACAGCTCCCAGGGCACGGCACTGGCGGCCTGGTACAGATCCAGCTCATTGCGGTACTGCGAATACGACAGTTCCACCAGCACCCGCTGCGCCAGACGGCTGTGCAGGTTGAGCAACAGCACCGAGCGCCAGGATGACTCCAGCGTCACACCACCACGGCGCTTGTGTACGACACCTTCGGGCGCTGTCGTGATGCGGCGCACCTCATCCGCCAGATAATCCTCGACCCCCGCAGCGCAGGGCAGGAACAGCTGCAAATGGTTCACAAGGCCTTGCGCAGGTTGGCCGGCGCAACCCTCAGGGCTTCCCGGTACTTGGCAACCGTGCGCCGGGCGCATTCGCTGCCCTGCTCCTTGAGCATCAGCGATATCTGGTTATCGCTCAACGGCCGGCTCGGGCTCTCGGCACTGAGCAATTGTTTGATCAGGGCCCGCACCGCGGTGCTGGAGGCATTGCCACCGGCCTCGGTACCGAGGGCTGAGCCGAAGAAGTACTTCAACTCGAAGGTACCAAAAGGCGTAGCCATGTACTTGGCCGTGGTCACCCGGCTGATGGTGGACTCATGCAGTCCCAACTCGTCCGCGATCTCGCGCAGCACCAGCGGCCTCATCGCCAACTCACCATGGGAGAAGAAGCTCTTTTGGCGCTCGACAATGGCATTGCAGACCCGCAGGATGGTGTCAAAGCGCTGCTGGATGTTCTTGATGAACCAACGCGCCTCCTGCAACCGCTGCTGCAGAGCCGCATAGTTCGACGCCTCCTTGCCGCCGCTGCGGTGCTGCCGCAGGGCGTTGGCATAGATGTCGTGCACCCGCAACCGCGGCATGACCTCGGCATTGATCTGCACCCGAAAACGGGCCTGCGCGCCCTTGCCGACTTTGGTGACAATCACGTCCGGCACCACCACGTTGCGTTCGACGTCGGCAAAGCGGCGCCCGGGTCGCGGCTCCAGGCGGCTAAGCAGTGTGATCGCCTCGCGCACCTGCGCATCAGGCGCGTTGCACAGCTGCGACAACCGCTTCAGATCCCGCCGCGCCAGGATATCCATGGGCTGCTGGCAGATGCGCACGGCCAAAGCCAGCAACGCCAGATAGCCGGCGTTGTGCGGCCCCGGCTTGCCCGCCGCTTCGCGCAGGGCGCGCAATTGCAGCCGCAGGCACTCGGCCAGGTTGCGGGCGCCCACTCCCGCCGGCTCCAGGCTCTGCAACAGACCCAAGGCTACTGTGAAATGGTGCACCAGCTCCTCGACCTCGGTCTCATCGCGCCCGGCCAGCCCCCGCGCCAAGGACTCCAGCGGATCCTCCAAATAGCCATCGTCATTGAGCGACTCGATCAGGAAACGCAGCGCCGCCCGCTGGTTGGCGTCCATTCGCAACGCCAATGCCTGTCGGTGCAGAAACGACTGCAGCGACTCTTGCGTGCGGGCCAGTTCGGTGGCATCGACGTCTTCGTCGCCAAGCAGATTGTTGCCATGGGCCTTGGCATCGCCGCCCCATTCACTGTCGTCGGGGGCCATGTCCACGCTGCCGTCACCTTCCCAGCTCTGGCCATCCTCAGCCGACAACGGCGTGACCTCGGCCTCGGCCGTCGTGCTGTTGCCGTCACCTGTGTATTCGGCTGCGGGGCCAGCCTCGGCCTCGCGGTCCTCATCCCGCACCCGGGCGTCCGCCTGACCCAGACCGAAGTCCTCGCGTGCGGCACTATCCTGGGCCACTTCCAGAAACGGGTTCTCGTCGAGCATCTGGTCGACTTCCTGGCTGAGTTCCAGCGTCGACAGTTGCAGCAGCCGGATCGACTGCTGCAACTGGGGCGTCAGCGCAAGGTGCTGGGATACACGTAGCTGTAGTCCGGGTTTCATGGGGTGGCCCGCTACATCTTGAAGTTCTCGCCCAGGTACACCCGGCGTACATCGGCGTTGTTGACGATCTCGGCGGGCGTGCCCTCAGCTAGCACATTGCCGTCGCTGATGATGTAAGCGTGGTCACAGATACCCAGCGTTTCGCGCACGTTGTGGTCGGTGATCAACACGCCGATTCCGCGCGACTTGAGAAAATTGATGATCCGCTGGATCTCGATTACAGCGATGGGATCGATACCGGCAAAAGGCTCGTCCAGCAGGATGAAGCGTGGTTGGGTTGCCAGCGCACGGGCAATCTCGACCCGGCGGCGCTCACCGCCGGACAGGGACAGTGCAGGCGAATCGCGCAGGTGTTCCACCCGCAAATCCTGCAGCAGGGCGGTCAAACGGGACTCGATCTCGGCCCGTTCCAGTGGCTGGCCCTTCTTCTCCCCACTGGCGTAGCGTTGCAGTTCCAGCACCGCGCGGACGTTTTCCTCGACATTGAGCTTGCGGAATATCGATGCCTCCTGCGGCAGATAGCTCAGGCCCAGGCGTGCCCGCCGATGGATCGGCATATGTTCGACCGACTGGCCATCGATGGTGATGTCGCCGGCGGAGGCACGCAGCAGGCCCACGATCATGTAGAACGAGGTGGTCTTGCCGGCCCCGTTGGGACCCAACAACCCTACCACTTCGCCCTTGCGCACCACCAGCGACACATCCTTGACCACCTTGCGGCTGCCGTAGGACTTCTGCAGATTGCGTGCTTCCAGGCGGCTTTGCCCGAAAGTCTCGGGCTGCGCCAGGTCCGCCACGGCTGCCGGCAGGGCCACCGTCACTTGCGCTCACCTCCCAGCGTGGTACTCGGACGCAACGCCGGCACCGCAGCGCTGGCGCCACCTTGCGCTGCCGCAGGGGCCGAGGCCGGCTGTTTGGGCGTCAACATGACACGGATGCGACCACCAGCCGCACCGCTGTTGCTCTTGGCCAGTTCACCATCGACCGTGTACACATTGCTGTTGTTGTCGTACTGGATCACGCCGCCGCTGCTCTCGTCATACAGCGCCGCCCCCTTGAAGCGGCGCAATTGCGCCTTGCGGTTGAACTTCACCGTGTCGGCCCGGCCGTCATATTCAATGGTCTCGGCCTCGCCCTCCATGAACTCATCCAGGCCTTCGCGCTTTTGCCGGAAAAACGCCAGCTGACCGGGTTCGGCCACGACCACACCAAACTGCGAGCCATCCGGGTCCTGGCGCACAGTCAGCTGGGCACCACGGATCACGATCGTGCCCTTGGTCAGCACCACCCGTCCGGTAAACACGCTGCTTTGCTTCTGGTCGTCATAGCGCAGCCCGTCGGCCTCGATATTCATGGGCTTGTCGCGATCAGCGCGCTCGCCCCGAGCTGGGCCGGTCAGGGCCAGGGCGATCAGTGGCAATAACAATGAATGGACAAGGGTTTTCATAGAGGCACGAATCTTGCTCAGCAAGACTGGTTTTTGCATTGTAATGGGCCCTTAGCCTGCCAACAGGGGCGTTGCCAAGGAATTTCACGGCGCCCGATTTCAGGTCTTTGGCGGGGCAAAATCCGCTGCCGGCAAGGGCCGGCTGAACAGAAATCCCTGGAAGACCATGCCGCCGCTGTCAAACAGGAATTGGCGCTGCCCCTCGGTCTCCACGCCTTCCACGATCACCGCCTGCGGCAGGCTCTGACCGAGGGTAGTAACGATGCGGGCGATGGCAGCCCAGATCGGTACTGGCATGGCCAACCAGCAACGGGGTGCAGTGCTGCGCTCCCTTGCTCTTACCTGTCGCCATACAGTTCGCACGGAAAAACACAGCGTCGCCCCCCGGTGGCGCCATCGGCACGGGCTGGCTCTTGGGGCTCAAGGAGCGTGCCGGAGCAAACTGGCTCAGCCGTCCGCGTTGATCTTGGCTATCAGGGCCGTCAACACCGTCTCGGCCTTGTCATTGGCGATCTGGCAGGTACCGGCATTCTCATGCCCGCCACCAGCATAGGTCAGCATCAACTCGCCGATATTGGTCTTGGAACTGCGATTCAGAATCGACTTACCGGTGGCGAACACCGTGTTTTGCTTCTGCACGCCCCACAGCACGTGGATCGAGATATTGGTCTGCGGGAACAGCGCGTAGATCATGAAGCGATTCACGGCATAGATGACATCCTCGCGCCGCAGGTCCAGCACCACAAGGTTCTGGTGCACAGTGCTGCAGCGCAGGATCTGCTCCTTGGCCTTCTCCGCGTGCTCGAAGTAAAGATCCACGCGTTCGACCACATCGGGCAAGGCCAAGATCTCCTCAATACCATGGTTGCGGCAGTACTTGATGAGGTCCATCATCAACTGGTAGTTGCTGACGCGAAACTCGCGGAACCGGCCCAGACCGGTACGCGAGTCCATCAAATAGTTGAGCAGAACCCAGTCATGCGGATCCAGGATCTCGTCGCGCGTGAATTGCGCCGCATCGCCCTTGTCCACCGCCAGCATCATGTCATCGAAGGAACTGGGAAAGCGGTCCTTGCCACCGTAGCACTCATACACCACGCGTGCCGCCGACGGTGCATCGGCGTAGATGATATGGTTCTTGGGGCGGTCACCCGAATTGCGGGTGTTCTCCGAAGAGTGGTGATCAAACGCCAGGTGCACCCCGGGCACGAAGGGCAGGTTGGTGGTGATGTCACGGCCCGTGACAGCAATCTTGCCATCCTGCATGTCCTTGGGGTGAACGAACAGGATGTCGTCAATCATGTCTATTTCACTGAGCAACACAGCACATACCAGGCCGTCGAAGTCGCTGCGTGTCACCAGCCGGTATTTCTGATCGGACATGTTGCTCTCCACCCGTGAAATTATTGAAACTTCATTCTAGCCCGCAGTTCCTGAAATGAAGCCCGCCACCGAGCCGGCTGCAAACTGACGCGGGCCAGGTTGTCAAACGCCACCGCCAGACAGCATTGCCTCAGCGACCGGCGCGAACTTCGGCGATCAGGTGCTCGGTCACCTGCAGCGCGCGCTCCATATTCTTGGCCAGGGTACCGTCGGTGTAATAGCGACCAGCCACACCCAGCGCCGGGACCCCCTCCACCCGGTACATGTTCTGCAGCTGGGTCGCGCGGCTAGCCTTGGTTGACACGGTGAATGAGTTGTACTGGTCCATAAATTTGGCCTTGTCGACGCCCTGGGCGCCCACCCAGTCAGCAATGGCATCACCTCTGGCCAGTTGCATCTTCTGCCCGTGGATGGCGGCAAAGACCTTGGCGTGCAGCTTGTCAACCAGCCCCATGGCCTCCAGCGCATAGAACAGGCGCTGTTGCGGCACGAAATCATCTCGAAAGGCCACCGGTACCCGGCGCACCAGCACGTGGGGCGGCGCCCGCTTGACCCAGGCCTCCAGCGTCGGCTCGAACGCATTGCAGTGCGGGCAGCTGTACCAGAAGAATTCGATCACCTCAACCTTGCCGGCCGGCGCGTCTGAAGGCACGCGCTTGTCCAGCACCAGAAAGTCGGCACCGGCTTCGGGCTTGCCCCCCTGCGCCAGGGCCACCGACGGTGCCACTGCGCAGGCTGCCATGACGGACCCGCAAACTGCTGAAAATTCACGACGCTTCATAAGCAAAAACTCCTTCAGTAAATGTACCTGCATTGCGGCAAGCACCTGTGAGACAGACCATGGCCATGAAAGTTCAGAAGGGCTTGGGCCGGAACGACCCTACGCCCTCAGCGCTGGACCCGCACCAGGGCGGTTTCCATACCTGCAGCTTCCAGCTTCTCCTTGGCCCGATCGGCTTCGTCCTTCTTGTCGAAGGGACCTACCCGAACCCTGAACACCACCCGGCCGGACTGTTCACGTTCGGTCACCCTGGCCTCGATGCCGGCCAGCGACAGACGGGCCCGCTGGGCTTCGGCGTCCTCGGCAGTGCGATAGGCGCCCACCTGCAC
>JANMKM010000692.1:0-4680 GCA_031372035.1 Rhodoferax sp.
CGGGCCATCCTGGCCGACCTCAAGGACGCGGAGTCGGCGGTCAATGCCACCGCGCTCAATCCGACCGGCGTGCTGCGCATCACCGCCTCGCTGTCGTTTTCGATGCACCACGTGGCGCCTCTGCTGCGCGAGTACACGCAGCGCTACCCGAATGTGAAGGTGCACGTGGAGGCGGCCAACCGCTACCTGGACATCATCGACAACAACATCGACGTCGCCATCCGTACGCGCGAGGTCGAGCCGGACTCCAACATCACGATCCGGCGTCTGGCCGAAACCCGGCGTATCCTGGCTGCGGCGCCAGGCTACCTGGCGCAACAGGGCACACCCAGGGCCCTGGAAGACTTGCAGCAGCACAAGCTGCTGATCTACACCTTTGCCAACAACCCGAATGAACTGCGCTTCTTGCGCGATGGCCAGAGCAGCGTTGTCGCGGTGCGCAGCCTGCTGGAGTCCAACGACGGTCAGGTCTTGCGGGCCGCGGCGCTGGAAGGCATGGGAATCCTGGTGCAACCCACCTACATTGTTTACGACGACATCGTTGCCGGGCGTCTGGTGCCAGTGCTCGACGCCTGGGACCTGCCGCGCCTGACGATCAACCTGGCCTACCCCAGCCGCAAGCACCTGTCGGCCAAGGTGCGCACCTTCATCGACTTCATCGCCGGCCACTTCGAGCGCATGGGTTACGAGCGCAAGTGGACCGGCCGCTTTGTTTGACAATTCAAGGCTACAACACTGATTTGCAAGGAGCGTGGCATGTCGTTGATAAACAGACTGGAGCACTGCTTGCGTGTTGCGGTGCGCTGCTGCCTGCCGGCGCTGCTGCTGGCTGGCTGCGACCAGGCCGCGGCGCAGACCGACGCTGCCACGGCCGAGGCCCTGATGCGCATGTCCGGGATGTGGCGGCAATTCGAGAGCATCGGTCCCAAGCTGCACAGCGCCCTGGTGGACCGCCTGGCACGCGCCAATCCGCGCGCCAGCGCTGCCGAAACCGGGCGCGTGACACGGGCCGTGGACACAGCCTATGCACCTGAACACCTGCAGCAGTTGGCCATAGCCGCTCTGGCGCGCGATCTGCAAGGCCCGATGGTGCCTGCGCTGCAGAGCTGGTTCGACAGCGAAACCGGCCGGCTGCTCACCCAACTGGCCGCGGCCACGGTGCTGGACGGGCGCGATGTTTCTGACGCTGTCCAGCGCGGCACCAACCTGCTACAGACCATGCCGGCACCACGCCGGGCCCTGCTGACGGAGCTGGTAGCGACCCTGCAGGCTGCCCGGACCCTGGCCGTTGTCACCATTGACATGGCTGTGGGCATGCAGGTGGGGCTCGCCGGCGCTGCGCCAGGAGGGCGCCCGCGGACACCGCACGAGATGCGCGCCGGCCTGGACCAGGCCCGGGAGCCACTGCTGCAAGCCGGTGCCGCGCTGGCACTGGCAGCCTATGCCGATAGCTACGCCAGCGCCTCGGAGGGGCAGCTGCAGCAGTACCTGGCCTTCCTGCAGTCACCGGCCGGCAGGCACTTCGTCGAGCTGATCCCGCGCACACTGGACGACACCTTCATGCAGGCCGCGGAGGAACTGGGAGGTGGCCTCGCCACCGCGCGAGCCCCAGCTTGACGCCCTGGAACCGAACCCGTTACCAAGCCGAGACACTACACAGGAGAGAGCAATGGCAAAAGGCTACTGGATGGCACATGTGGACGTCAGCAACCCGGAACAGTACAAGGCCTATGTGGCCGCGAATGCCGAGCCGCTGCGCCTGCACGGCGGGCGCTTCCTGGTGCGTGGCGGGCAGAGCCAGACGCTCGAGGGCAGCAGCCGGGCCCGCAATGTGGTGATCGAGTTCCCCAGCTACCAGGCGGCCCTGGACTGCTGGCACTCGCCGCTGTACCAGGCGGCAATCGCGCTGCGCTCCGGCGCCTCCACCGCCGACCTGGTGATCGTGGAAGGCTACGACGGGCCGCAGCCGGGTTGAGCCGATTCGCGGGAAAATGCGCTGCGTGCACAACACGGCAAACACCTGAAGGCTGCATCAGCAAGCTTTCCACCAACACGGAACACCACCATGCGAAGAACCATCCTGCAAGCCCTGTTCGCCCTCGGCGCCTCCAGCCTGATGCTGGCCGCCCATGCGGCCGAACCAGCCTACAACGAACAGGCCGACGCCCGCGCCGAAATCAAACTGGCGCTGGCCCAGGCGGCAAGTGCCAAGGTGCCCGTACTGGTGGTCTTCGGCGCCAACTGGTGCGGCGACTGCAAGGTGCTGGACATGGCGATGAAGACCGGCGCCAGCGCGCCCCTGATGGCGCGCGACTATCGCGTGGTCAAGGTCAATGTTGGCCGCTTCGACAAGAACGTGGACATTGCCGAGGCCTATGGCGTGCCGCTGAAGAAGGGCATCCCTGCCGTGGTGGTGCTCTCGGCCAGTGAGCAGGTGCTGTACGCCACCCGCTCGGGCGAGCTGGCGGATGCTCGCACCATGGGTGACAGCGGCATCCACGACTTCTTCCAGCGCGTTGTCAGCAGCAAGCCGCGCAGCTGAGTTGGCGCTTCGCAGGGCTCCGGGACGCATGGCGCAAGGCCCGACACCCACTGCGGCGGCACTGCTGCGGCCGGCCACCGCGGCAGATGCCGCATCCCTGGCGGCCCTGGCCACCCAGGTCTGGCTCGACACCTACGCCACCGATGGCGTGAGCGGCAGCCTGGCGCGCTACGTGCAACGCGAGTTCACACCGGCACAGTTTGAGCGCCTGTCCAGCGAACCTAGCTGCACATTGCTGGTGGCCGAAGTGCGGCAGCACCTCGTGGCCTATGCCCTGCTCGGCACCAGTTCGCCCTGCCCCAACAATCCAGCGCTGCAGCAGGAGCTGAGCACCCTGTATGTGCAGCGCCATTTCGCCGGCCACGGCATCGGCGCCGCGTTGCTGCAGGCCTGCACCGCCCAGGTCCGCACCGGTGGCAACCGGCTGTGGCTGACCGTCAACGCACGCAACGCCGCGGCCATCGCCTTCTACGAGCGCCAGGGTTTCGTGCGCACCGGCAGCACCGACTTTGTGCTGGAAGGCGTGGCGCATGAAAATCACATCATGGTCGCGCCAGCGGCCTGAAGCAGCCGCCCATTCACCCAACACCACGCCGATATGCTTGAACTGCGCCCCACCTGCGAGAACTGCAACAAGGCCCTGGCACCAGACGCACCGGACGCCCGCATCTGCAGCTATGAATGCACCTTCTGCGCCGCCTGCGTGGACGGCGTACTGCACAACGTCTGTCCCAACTGCGGCGGCGGCTTCGTGCCAAGACCGGTCCGACCCGCGCACAACTGGAAGAACAACAACTTCCTGGGCAACGACCCAGCCGGCAGCAAGGTACGCCACAAGCCGGTGGACCGTGAGGCGCATGCGCTGTTTGCCACCGCCATCCGCGACATCGCGCCCGCGCAGCGCTGACCGTAACGCGCCCGGCATGCGACACTTCCCATCCGCTGACCCAACCACCGCACACCCATGAGATCCTGGATCAAAGACAACCGCGGCTTCCTGCTGTTCCTGGTGCTGTTTGGCGTGTTCCGCACTGCCATTGCCGACTGGAACCCGATCCCCTCGGGCTCGATGCGGCCCACGCTGCTCGAAGGCGACGTGGTGCTGGTGAACCGCGTTGCCTACGACCTGAAACTGCCGCTGACCGACATCGCCCTGGCACATCTGGGCGAGCCGCAGCGTGGCGACATCGTCACCTTCTCTTCACCGAAGGACGGCACGCGGCTGATCAAGCGCATCGTGGCCCTGCCCGGAGACCGGGTGCAGATGCGCGACGAGGTGCTGTTCATCAACGGCCAGGCGGCGCACTACAGTGAGCCCGTAGCGCTGCAGGAGCACCTGGCAGGCTTCAACGTGGACGTGGCTGCCGTGCGGGCGCGGGAGGACGTGGCCGGCGGACAGCGCGTGGTGCAGTTCATGCCCGGCGTGCAGGCGCGGCGCAATTTTGACACCCTGGTGGTACCGGCCAACAGCTACTTCATGCTCGGCGACAACCGCGACAACAGCGAAGACTCGCGCTACATCGGCGTGGTGCCGCGCGAACTGCTGATCGGCCGCGCGCACCGGGTGCTGGTGTCGGCCAACATCCTGGAGAACTGGCTGCCGCGGCTGGAGCGCGTCGGTCAGGCCTTGCATTAAGGACGTGCAAGGCGCCATGCCGGGGCGCGACGCAGCCGTCCAGGCCCTGCTGTTTGACCTGGGCGGCGTGGTGCTGCAGATTGACTTCGAGCGCGCGCTCAAGCACTGGCAGCAGAGCTCAAGCCTGGACCTCGACACGCTGCGCAGCCGCTTCGGCCACGACGAACCCTACTGCCAGCACGAGCGCGGCGAGATCGACGCCGCCACCTACTTCGCCCATCTGCGACAACTACTGGAGTTGCAGTCCGACGACGCCGACATCGCCGCCGGCTGGAACGCCATCTTCGCTGGCGAGATCACACCCACCGTCGACCTGATCGAGGCTGTGCGCCACGCCATCCCCTGCCACGCCTTCAGCAACACCAACCCCACGCACCAGGCCGCCTGGGGCACGCTCTTTCCGCGCATCAACACGCTGTTCGAGCGGATCTTTGTCTCCAGCAGCATGGGGTTGCGCAAGCCCGACCCGGCGGCGTTCGAGTACGTCGTTCGCGCTTTGGCA
>JANMKM010000719.1:0-5124 GCA_031372035.1 Rhodoferax sp.
CGTTGCAACTCAAGCATGTAACCCGCAGCTTTGGCAAAGGCCCTGCTCTGCTTGTTATTGAGGCGATCCCTATCTGGTCGTGTCCTGGCTGCGGCGAATCGTATTTTTCTGCCCGGACCATGCACGAAATTGAGCGCATCAAGGCCCTTCGGAAATCGGTTGCAATCAATCGCTCTGTGCCAGTCGCCGCCTTCGAGGCGGCAGATGCCTGACCGGCCGTTGCGTCGACCATCTGCATGGTGACCGATCCATCAAGTAGCAACAGAGAGACTGGTCCTTCAGAGGGGAAATGGCCCGGAAGGATCATGGAATGAGCACGTGGTACATGGCTGATCAGCCAAGGACAGAGCACGCGCACTTCGCGTAGCCGTGGTCTGTCCCACGGAGCATCAGGGGGTGTCGATTTGCCCTGGTCGGGGAGCATCGCAGGGAAGTCCTGGAACGCAGTGGAGCGGAGCGCAACGGAGTGGAAGGACCAAGCACCGAAGCGCCGGCAACTGCCTGCCCGTGGCTTCTCCCGCCAACACTCCGCGAGGCTTCGACTGCCTCGTTCGCGTAACCTCAACAGGTCATAAGAAGATTCGTCGGCCAGCACGATTCACTACAAATTCAGTAGTGCTCCGTGCTTATTCCATGGGCCTCAGCGGCCATTATCCACCCCAGCGCCAATGTCAAATCAGTCCTCAGGCTGCCAGCGAACAGTCAGGAGGGAAGTTGCCCGCACACAGAAAGCGCGGTGATAGACGCCGCTACCCCAGGCAGCAAAGTCCCCAACCCGCCGCAACACATAGACCACTGTGTCCCCCGGTAGGAACGCTGCTGTGCGCGAAAACTCGATCCGGAATTCGCCTGGCTCACCGACCACCACGGAGATGGTGCGGCCTTCACTGACGGGCTTGGGTTCGCCGTTGGGGTTGCCAGGGGTATGGGCGAACCACTTCACGCACAGGCCGGTGGTTGCCTGCTGCTGAGGCATCTGGCGCAGCCCTGCGGCCCAGCTGCTGAAACCGATGAACCAGCCGGTGCCTTCGGTGGGCACCTCGCCGGCGTTGCCGAACTCGATGTCCATGCCCAGCCGGGGATCAGGCATGGGCGTCGAGGAAATCCGTCACCAGGGCAAACTGCTCCGGCACGTTGAGCGCGGGGGCGTGGCCGCAGCCGGCGATCTCGATCACTTTGGCCAGGCCGCGCAGGCCCGGGCCGCGCTGCAGCATCTCGGTGGTGGTCTCACGCAGCACCAGGTCGGACTCGGCGCCGCGCAGGCACAGCACCGGAATCTCGAGCGCGTCGTAGTGCGGCCAGATCAGGTAGTCGTCGGGGTAGTTGACGAACTGCTGCACCATCGCCGGGTCGTAGTGCGGCGTGATGCGGCCGTCGGGCAGACGCCGGGCCGAGGACTCGGCCAGACGAAGCCACTGGGCGTCGCTGAGCCAGCCGAAGGGCTGGTAGACACGGCGGAAGAAGGCCTCCAGCTCGCGCATGGTGGCGAAGGTGGGCGGGTTGCCGGCGTAGGCGCGGATGCGCGCAATGGCGGCATCGGCCAGTTGCGGCGCATTGTCATTGAGCAGCAGCGAGCGGATGCGGCCCTTGAGTTGCGGCTGGAACAGGCCGGATGCGCACACCGTGCCGATGGCGCCTCCCATCGAGGTGCCGATCCAATGGGCCCGGTCAATGCCCAACTGCTCCATCAGTTCGGCCGCCACCCGGGCATAGAACTCCAGGCAATACTCCTGGTCCGGGTTCAGGCTCCACTGGCTCAAGCCCCGGCCCGGTGCATCCGGGCAGATCACCCGGTAGCGCGGCGCCAGGTGCGCGGCCAGGTCATCCATGTCTCGGGCCGTGCGTGCCAGGCCGTGCCAGGCCAGGACCACGGGCGCATCAGGCGCGCCCCACTGCAGGTAGTGGATCTCGCGCCCGGCGCAGGTCAGATAGTGCGAGCTGCAATGCATGCCGCGGCTTTCCATGGATTGTGTGAAAGGCACAGTGCGCGGCCATCCGCGCACTGTGCTGTCATGGGCTTACCGGCCTGTCAGTTCGGCACGTTGATGGAGGTGCCGGAGAAGACAATCGCGTTCGCCGCAACTGGCGCCGCGCTGATCGCCGGCACATTGGCAACGGTGATCGCCGGTGCTGCACCTGCTGTACCGCCACGGGGCGTGGTCCGCACCACCTGACTGGGTGGCAAGGCAGCGCCGCTCTTCAGGTAGGCATACATCGCGTCCATGGAGCGCACAAAGTAGGGGTGCAGCGGCACGAAACGGGTGTCATAGCCGGAGAACTGCGGAATGAAGGTGTCGAAGTGCTGGGCATTCGTCACCTCGATGTAGCTCAGCTTGCTGGCGGCACCTTCGGCAACCTTGTTCTTCGCCACGTAGGCGCGCGAATTGTTGTTCACCGGAACCAGGGCATCGCTGCGGCCGGAAACAATGATGGTCGGAACGGCGCGCAGGTTGCCCGTGATCGTCACCTCGGCCATGCCCGCGCGCACTGCCACGCTCTGGGCCAGAGTGGGCATGGTCGCGGTTGTCAGCGCGGCTCCGGTCACCGAATCAACGCCGGTCACCAGCGCGCGCTGGCACAAAGCATTGTCCAGGCCGAAGTCAGCGACACCAGTGGACGGCGACACGGCAAATTCCCAGCGCTTGGCGCCGCCCACGGAGTCGTTGTAGATCACGCTGGCCGGCGCATTGTTGGCCGTGCCATTGGCAATCGCAAAACTCGTGGCCTTGCTGGTCGCGTTGACCGCAATCGGCGAGCCGGTGGCGTCGGCCTGCGCCAGACTGGCGTTGCAGACGTTGTCGGTGACCGAGAAGCGGCCATAGCCCACCGGATACATCATCGCCAGGATGGGCGCGTTGCCGGCACCGTAGTGCGAGCTGTGCATCTGGTCGTGGTCGGTGGTCCAGCCAAAGTTGCGCAGCTTGTTGAGTGCGTCGAGCGAGCGCGCAGCCGTGTCGGCACCAGCCACCAGACCCTTGGCGGCCAGACCATCGCAACGTGCGGTAGCGCGCGCGGTGTAGCCGGCCACCGCAATGAAGTTGAAGAACGAGGCTTCGGCAATCAGCGCTGGAGCCGCCAGTGCGGCGCAGGGCTGGTACAGGTTGGCATAGGTCACCATGTCACCCAGCGACTTGCCATATCCGCCGACCGCCACGCCGCCCAGCTGTACGCCAAAACCGGTGACCGAGTTCAATTGCGTCACCGGTTCAGCGGCCACCACACCGTCGATCAGACCGTCGGTATCCTGCTCGGCCGCGTGCAGCACGGCTGCGCCACCGTTCGAGGCCGATCCGGCGATGACGATGGTGTTGGCGGCGGTGAATGGCCGCGGCGTATTGATGTCGCCGTAGCGCTTGTTGATGGCATACAGCGCGTAGCTGGCCGAGGCCAGGGTGTCGGTGCCCCAGTCCTTTTCGGGGTTGAGCTGCGAATGCACCTGCTTGAGCGCCAGCCGGTTCGGGAACAGCAAGTTGTAGGCGGCGCGGGCTGCGTCCGTGATGTTGGCGGCGAAGAAGTTCAGCGCGCCGGCAGCGGTGCGGGTGGCCCGCGTACCGTCGATCTTGTTGACGCTGTCGTCCGTCATGTCGTACAGGCCGACACCCTTGCCGGCATCGGTCAGAGCCACGGCACAGCCACGCTTCAGGCCCCATTCGCCGGCGGTACCCACGGCACCGTAGAAGCCGCGTGAGCCCGATGACGGCCCGAGAATGATGCACGGCGAGGCCTTGTTGAAGCTGTCGGGAATCTGCACCGCAATGACCACGCGCTTGCGGCCGGTTCCGTCATCGAGTGTGGCTATGTATTCCTGCCCCGGAATCAGGCCCTCGCTGCTGGTTGCATTGCCGGCAATGTCCACATTGGGCCCGTACAGGCTGCCATAGCCGCCGTTGGCGCTGAAGTCAAGAATGGCCCGGTAGTTGGCGTAGATGCCATTGCGGCGCAACTCCAATGCAGTCGGGTTCAAGGGGTCGGCATAGGCCGGAGCTGCAGCGGCGCCAAGTCCGGTCTTTCCCAGCCCCGCCGTCAACAAGTCCTGGGTGGCGGCCGTGGTGCCGGCGCCCACCGTGGTGGCCGAGTAGGTCGTCACGCCAATTTCGGTGATGCCCGATGGCAATACGTTCGGCGGCGAGGCTTCCGTGTCGCCACAGCCGCTCAACACAAAGCTGCTCAGTGCCAGCACGGTCGCTACTTGCGCCGACCGGGTGGGTCTACAGTTTCTTTTCATGGCTTTTCTCCAGAAGGTGAGGTTGATAAAGCGGCGTCTCAGGAATGTGCCGCGCTCGCGCGCAGCCGCCCGACGACGCCCGTAGGGAAGTAATAAACCGACAGTACGAACAGCACGCCCAGCCACAACAGCCAGCGGTCGGGCGAAAGCAGCGCGGCCAGCCAGGGCAGGCCGGCAGCGGCTTCGCTGGCAAGTTTGAGCAGGTCTTGCAGGTAACTCTGTGCGATGAGGAACAGAGCACTGCCGACCAGCGCACCGTAGACCGTGCCCATGCCACCGATGACCACGATCAGCAGCACGTCCATCATGATTTCGAACGAGAGCGTGGTGTCGGGGCCGTTGTAGCGCAGCCAGAGCGCCAGCATGGCGCCGGCCACGGTGGCAAACAGCGCCGACAGCACGCTCGATGTGGTGCGGTACACCACCACCCGGTAGCCAATGGCCTCGGCCCGGAACTCGTTTTCCCGGATCGCCTGCAACACCCGGCCGAAGGGTGAATTGACGATCCGCAGTAGCGCCAGCAGCAGCACCGCAGCCAGCACCAGCAGCAGGTAGTAGCAGAGCACCCTGCCGTCGAGCGTGACGCCGAGCACCGGCTGCTCGAACAGCTCGAAACTCGGCGACAGCAGTGACGGCACCTTGAAGGTCAGACCGTCCTCGCCACCGGTCAGGTCCGACAGCTGTGAGGCCAAGGTCTGGAAGGCCGAGGCCACGGCCAGCGTGATCATGGCAAAGAAGATGGCGCGCACCCGCAGCGAAAACAGGCCGATGGCCAGTGCCAGCAGCAACGAAAGCGCCAGTGCGCACGCCAGACCAACCCCCAACGCAGCCCAGGTCGGACCCATACGCGCCGTAGCGATGGCAATGCCATAGGCCCCGATTCCAAAGAACATGGTGTG
>JANMKM010000052.1:0-6358 GCA_031372035.1 Rhodoferax sp.
GCTGGCCCAGGTTGAACCAGGCTGAATCAAAGCCCGGGTCCTGCAGCGTGGCCTCGCGGTAGTTGGCATAGGCCAGGCCGAACTGGCGCCGGGAATAGGCTTCGGCACCCCGGTTGTTGTAGAACATCGCCAGGCCGCGGGCGCGCGTCACCGGCGAGCCGGGCACGAAGCCACGGGTGGTGCGGCGCGTGGCGGGGTCAAAGTCGATCTCGAAATTGTGCAGCAGCTCTGCAATCGGCGCGTTCTCCAGCACCACGCCACGCAGCAGCACGTTCACGTGGCCGGCGACAAATTCCACCTGGCCCTGGCGCTGCCAGACCGGCGTCATGTGCACCTCCTGCAGCTGTGCATCCAGCCCCAGCTTGTCGGCCAGAGCCAGCGTCATCAGCGCCAGCGACAGGCAGTCGCCGGCATGCTGCTGGAAGGTCTGCTCGGCCGGCGTGGTGGTGACAGCGCGGTAGTCAAATGCCTCTTCGCGCGGGCCGAAGATGGCCTCCATCAGCACCTCCACCCTGCCGGTGGTGGCGCCCTTGCGCTTGCGCGCCATGGCCTGCTCGAGCAACTGCTCGTTGCGGCCCGAGAGCTTGAGCACCTGCTCCGGCGCCACCCACTCGGCGGCAAGCGCCGGCTCCAGGGAGAACCAGTCGTCATGCAGCAGATCGGGCCGGGCCAGGGCTTGCGGCTGGCTGGCGCAGCCGGCCAGCAACAGCAACAGAGCGCCAACACACAGCAGGCGGATGCGGTTCTTCATGGTGTCTCCTGAGTCGGCCCCGCGGACCCACAACGCCGCGTACGCCCGGCACCCTGCCGCGGCAGAGGCTCGCTGTCAATATAGGCCGGTTCGCCGCGGGCAGCAAGCCGCTCTGGTGTATGCCAGCGCCGGCCGCGCGGGAATGTACGTGGCTACTGGCGCGCGGTGCGCAGGTTGGCCGGCAGTGGCTGCGGATAGCTGGTGCGAAAGGGGTTGATATCCAGCCCACCGCGGCGGGTGTAGCGCGCATACACCGCCAGCTTGAGCGGCCGGCAACGGCTCCACAGGTCCATGAAGATGCGTTCCACGCACTGCTCGTGAAACTCGTTGTGGTTGCGAAAACTCACCAGGTACTGCAGCAGGCTTTCCTGGTCGATCGGCGCGCCGGTGTAGCGGACCTGCACACTGCCCCAGTCGGGCTGGCCGGTGACCAGGCAATTGCTCTTGAGCAACTGGCTGCACAGCACCTCGGTCACCGGCGCCTGTTCGTGGTCGGCCCGCAGCAGTTCCGGCGCTGGCGTGTAGTTGCTGCATGCCACGTCCAGCCGGTCCAGGCTCAGGCCTTCAAGTTCGGCCACGCGTTCGCGTTCGAACGCATCCGGCGCCAGCAGCTTCAGGCCCAGGCCCGAGCCGCCACCGGTACTGCCCTGCCACAGGGCTGCAGCCAGGTCAGCGCGCAGCCGGGCCTGGACTTCCGCGGCGTCGGCAAAGTGGCTGTTGTTGAAGCTGCCCAGGTACAGCTTGAAGGACTTGCTCTCGATGATGTTGGGCGACTCGCAGGGAACGGTGACATGCGCCAACGCCAGCTGCGGCTTGCCCCGCGGGTTGAGCCAGCTCAGCTCGAACGCGGTCCACATGTCGGCGCCGAAGAACGGCAAGTTGTCGCCAATGCCCAGGGCAGCGCGCGCCGGCGCGCGGGATATCGGAAACAGCTGCGAAGGGTCGTATTGGCCGGGATAGCTGGTGGCCTTGCCCAGCAGCGAATGCTGTGCAAGGTCCAGGCTGCCCGGGTCGCCGCTATTGGCCATGGTGACAGAAGGTCCGCGCTGTGGCTACTGCGCGCCGGCGGATTGCAGGAATGGAACCATGGGCACCAGCAAGCGCTCGATCACCCCCGGCGGCAGGTCATGCCCCATGCCCTCGATGCCCACCAGCCGGGCTCCGGGAATGCGCCGCGCCGTGTCTTCGCCACAGGCAAAGGGCACCAGCGGATCGGCCTTGCCGTGCAGCACCAGCGTCGGCCGGCGCACCGATGCCAGCAGTGCCGCGCGGGCGCCGTCGGCCACGATGGCGACCATCTGCCGCATCGTGCCCACCGGGTGGAAGCTGCGCTGCACGCCGACCAGGATGCGGGTGCGCATCTCCTCGTCCGTCAGCGGAAAACCCGGGCTGCCGATGATGCGAAACAGGTTGACGTAGTGCGCCAGCACATCGGCCGGCGCGCTGCTGGCGGGCCGCTTCAACATGGCCCGCTGCACCTCCCAACTGGCCTGCGGCAGGCCGCGCGCGCCGCTGGAGCTCATGATGCTGGTCAGACTCAGCACCCGCTGCGGCGCGCTCAACGCCACCCGCTGCGCAATCATCCCGCCCATGCTGACGCCCACCACATGCGCCTGCGCAATGCCCAATGCATCGAGCACACCGATTGAATCATTCGCCATGTCTTGCAGTTGGTAGGGCGCGTTCTTCACCGGCAGCCCCAGGCGAAAGCGCAGCGCTGGCCAGATCAGGTTCGGCGCGCCCAGGTGGTCGAAGTGCTGCGACAGGCCGATGTCGCGGTTGTCATGGCGTACGACGCGAAAGCCGGCCTGCACCAGGGCCTGCACCAGCTGCGCCGGCCAGGCCACCAGCTGCATGCCCAGTCCCATGATCATCAGCACCACGGGGCGCTGCTCGCCAGGCTCGCCTGTACCCGTGTCTTCAACCTCGATATCGATTCCGTTTGCTTTGATTTTCATAACTGTCCGTGCTTTATCCATGAGGGCTGCAGCCCGATTTCACTCTCAAAATGGGTAGGGTCGCCAGGGCGACCGCGGAGGGCTCAGGCCACGTCGCGCCGAAACACCAGGCGCTCGGGCGTGGAGGCCGCGGGCGCGTAGGCATAGCCTTCGTCAGAAAAGCCCTGCAGCGCCAGCGGCGTAAGCAGCCGGCCGTTAATCACGTAGCGCGCCATCAGACCGCGCGCGCGCTTGGCCATGAAGCTGATCACTTTGTAGCCGCCGCTGCGGCCTTCCTCGAACACGCACTCCACCACCCGGGCCTTGAGCGCCTTGCGGTTCACCGCCTTGAAGTATTCCTGCGAGGCCAGGTTCACGACCACTGGCGCCGGGTCCAGCTTGAGCCGCTTGTTCAGGTACTTGGCGATGTCGTCGCGCCAGAAGTCATACAGGTTCGTGCCGTATTCCGTGGCCAGCGGCCGGCCCATTTCCAGCCGGTAAGGCTGCATCCAGTCCAGTGGCCGCAGCACGCCATACAGGCCGCTGAGGATGCACAGATGCTCCTGCGCCCAGGCCAGGTCGTCCGCAGCCATGCTGCGCGCCTGCAGGCCGCCATACACGTCACCATCAAAAGCCAGCACCGCCTGGCGCGCGTTCTCCGCCGTGAAGGTCTTGCGCCAGGCCTTGAAGCGCGCCACGTTGAGCTTCGCCAGATCGTCACTGATCTCCATCATGGCCGCGACCTCTGCGCGCTTCTTCAGCCGCATCAGTTTCACCAGCTGCGCGGAGCGCTTGGCGAACAGCGGCAGGGTGTGCGTAAGCTCGGCGATCGGGGTTTCGTAGTCGAGGGATTTGGCGGGGGAGATCAACAGCAACATGGGGGTGGGGCCTCTGCCGGATTATCCCATCCAGCTGCCTGTCTCACTGTCTCGTTGGTTTGGTGGGTGGTCGTTTCTTGGCTTTAACTCACCCCCTATCCCCCCCGCCCCTTTCCACCCTCGCCAGGGCGGAAAGGGGAGCCTTCCATTTGGCTTCTACGCTTCGAATACTCACCTACGACGCGCGGCCGCTACTGGGTTGGTCGGGGCTTGGTGTTGCTGGGTTTCGGAGGGGAAAATAGCCGGAAGGCGCATAGATACAAAACGGGGCACTACTGGAAATGTAGCAGAGCCATCGGAGTTGTAGACCAGTCAAGCATGCGTCTACTACTGGCGCCCGGCGGAGGCACTCTTTGCGCTAAGCTGCTTCATGCTTTTTGGCAATCCCTTGAACTTTGCCGTCGAGGCAGTGGTAGAGCCAGGGCCTGAGTACCCTCCTCTGCTTGGTACGAGAGTCGTGGGCCGTATGCGCCTATTTGTCGGTGGCACCGGTGTGGGAGACTTTGACGAGCCGAGTTGTGTCCTGGGCCTGCTAAGCGAACATCTCGTGGAACTTTGCAGGACGGCCGGAGCCTTGTGGCACCCGTTGCTCGCCGGAGTTGCTCCAGAAAGACAATTCGAACTGCTCAACAAGGCGCTGTTTCTCGGCGGCGGAGAGCCAGACCTGGAAGGATGTCACAGGATGGTTTTCCTTACCAACGTCTCGGAAGCATTCGATCCAGTGAAGGGTTTTGTCCTTTCCCCGCCAGCCGCGGAGTTCGTCCTCTTGCTCAGGCTCTGCGAAGAAGGCCCACTTGTTTAGCGTGCAGTCTCGTACAGTGAGTTCAGCGACGTTGCAAACAAATTCGCGCAATGGGTAGGGGGTGAGTTCAAACCAAGAAACAAAACCCACCAATCCTCGCAACCAGCCAATGCAACTGGCAAGGGGTGCCGGGGAATCAGTCCGCCAAGTCTCCGGCCAGAGACGCCAAAGTCTCCACCCCGATCTCCGTATGTGCCGGATAGTTCGCATGGTCGCAACCTAGCCGCACGGCCGCCCCGGCCTTCACCGCCGCACGCATCGGGCCGTCCAGTTCAAACCGCACGAAGTGGACCGCTGAGGTCTTGACATCGTTCTCGCGCTCCATGTCCTCATCCGCAATGGCGTAGACCCGGGCATGGCCTTCGACCTCAATGAACATCCGGTCTTCCACGCCGATCAGGCGCGCGAGTTCGCGCTTGCGCTGGTTCACATCGGGGTACTCCAGCAGCATGGTCGCCTTCCAGTTCCCGCCGTCTGGCAGCAACGGCAGGTAGGCCTCCAGCTCCTGCTCGATGCCTTCCTCCTCAAAGATTTTCTCGATCCGCAACATCTCCTGGATCTGGTAGCGCAGCGTGGTTTCGCTTTCGAACTGCATGTTGATGTACTCGCCCAGGCGCACACTGCGCAGCTTGCGGTGCGCCATGATGGCCGGCTTGTTGGTCTTGATCCACTTGGAGTAAGCCTCCAACGTCATCAGGCTGTCGCGGGTGATCTTTGCTGTTGCTTGCATGGTCATTTCAATCCGTAGGCTTCGCGTATCAGGGTCAGCGGGTGCTTCTGCGGCGGGCTGCCGAGCTGGTTCACCTCAAAGCCCTGGGCAATGTGGTGGCCACCGAGCGGGCAGTCGCTGCTGATGACGTCGGGCAGGCCACCGTCCTTGTGGTTCGCCATGGCCTTGAACAGCGGCTTGCCGATCTTCATGGCCTGCTGGTGCGTGGCCTTCTTCACGCCAAAGGTGCCGGCGTGGCCGGAGCAACGTTCGTGCGTGTGCACACTGGTGCCGGGCACCATCTTCAACATCTCTTCGGTCTTCTTGCCGATGTTCTGCACCCGGCCGTGGCACGGAATCTGGTAACTGATCTTGCCCAGCGGCTGCGGGAAATCCACTTTCAGCAGACCGTCGCGCTTGCGCGCCATCAGGTACTCGAACGGGTCCCACATGGCTTCCTTGACCAGCTGCACCTCCGCGTCCTGCGGGTACATCAGCGGCAGCTCCTGCTTGAACATCAGGCTGCAGCTCGGCACCGCCGCCAGGATGGCAAAGCCGTCACGTGCATAGCGCGCCAGCACCGGGATGTTGGCTACTTTGTGGCTGTCCACGGCCTCCAGGTCACCGAGTTCCAGCTTGGGCATGCCGCAGCAGCTCTCCTTGTCCACCAGCACTTAGGGCACTTCGTTGTGCTGCAGGATGTTCAGCAGGTCGTGGCCGATTCCGGGCTCGTTGTAGTTGACATAGCAGGTCGCATAGATGGCAACCTTGCCGGGTGTCTTGGCGCCGTCTTTCACGGCATAGGGCGCAGACTTCGGCGTGCCAGAGCGAAACTTGCGCGATGCCAGGGCCGGCAGCCAGGCGTCCTTGTCCACGCCCAGGGTGGACTCCATCACGCTGCGCGCAGCCGCCGTGCGGTTCACCGCATTGACGGTCTGCACCACCACGGGTATGCCGGCCAGCTGGCCATGCACGTCGGTGGAGGCCAGCAGCTTCTCGCCAAAGCCGACCTCACCCTTTTTGAATTTGATGGCCTTGGCCCGCAGCATGGTGTGCGGGAAGTCCAGGTTGAATTCGTGCGGCGGCACATACGGACACTTCGTCATGTAGCACAGGTCGCACAGGTAGCACTGGTCCACCACCTTCCAGTAATCCTTCTTGTCAACGCCGTCCACTTCCTGCGTCTTGCTCTCGTCCACCAGGTCAAACAGCGTTGGGAAGGAGCCGCACAGGCTGACGCAACGCCTGCAACCATGGCAGATGTCGAAGATGCGCTCCAAC
>JANMKM010000059.1:0-5060 GCA_031372035.1 Rhodoferax sp.
TCCACGCCGATGGCCACCGCGATGTCGTGGATTTCGGTGTTGGCGAACAACCGGTCGCGCTCCACCTCCCAGGTGTTGAGCACCTTGCCACGCAGCGGCAATATCGCCTGGCTTTCCTTGTCGCGGCCCATCTTGGCGCTGCCACCGGCTGAGTCGCCTTCGACCAGAAACACTTCGTTGTGGGCGATGTCGCGGCTCTCGCAATCGGTCAGCTTGCCTGGCAGCACCGCCACGCCCGAGCTCTTTCGTTTTTCAACCTTCTGCCCGGCCTTCTGCCGGCTCTGGGCCGCGCGGATCGCCAGCTCGGCCAGCCGTTTGCCGTATTCCACGTGCTGGTTCAGCCACAGCTCCAAGGCAGGCCGCACGAAGCTGGAGACCAGGCGCACCGCGTCGCGCGAATTCAGCCGCTCCTTGATCTGGCCCTGGAACTGCGGGTCCAGCACCTTGGCACCAAGCACATAGCTGGCGCGGGCAAACACGTCTTCGGGCAGCAGCTTCACGCCCTTGGGCAGCAGCGCATGCATCTCGACAAAGCTCTTGACCGCGCCAAACAGGCCGTCACGCAGGCCGCTCTCGTGCGTGCCGCCGGCGCTGGTGGGAATCAGGTTGACATAGCTCTCGCGCACCGGCGCGCCTTCTTCGGTGAAGGCCACGCACCAGATCGCTCCCTCGCCATCGGCAAAGGCGTCGCTTTGCGCATCGGCATAGCCTTCGCCCTCGAACAGCGGTATCACCGGCTCGGCGCTGAGCTCCTGCATCAGGTAGTCGCGCAGGCCACCCTTGTACTGCCAGGTCTGCGTCTCCTTGGTTTTCTCGTTGAACAGGGAGACGGTGACGCCGGGCATCAGCACCGCCTTGCTGCGCAACAGGTGCGTCAGCTCGGCCATGGGCAGCGCCGGACTGTCAAAGTATTTGGGATCGGGCCAGACCCGCACCGTGCTGCCGGACTTGCGATCGCCCTCGCCGGCCTTGCGGGTCTGCAGCGGCTGCGTCACGTCTCCACCCTCGAACACCAGGCTGGCGACCATGCCCTCGCGGTAGACCGTGGCCTCCAGCCTGCGTGCCAGGGCGTTGGTAACGCTCACGCCCACGCCATGCAAGCCGCCGGAGAAGCTGTAGGCACCACCCTTGCCCTTGTCGAACTTGCCGCCGGCGTGTAGCCGGGTGAATACCAGTTCGATCACCGGCGCCTTTTCTTCCGGATGCAGGCCAAAGGGAATGCCACGGCCGTCGTCTTCGATCGTGACCGAAGCGTCGGCGTGCAGGAAGTCCTTGATCTTCTTGCCGTGGCCGGCCAATGCTTCGTCAGCGGCGTTGTCCAGCACCTCACCAATCACATGCAGCGGGTTGTCGGTGCGGGTGTACATGCCCGGGCGCTGTTTGACAGGCTCCAGGCCCTTGAGCACCCGGATCGAGCTTTCCGAATATTCAGAAGGGGATTTGCTGGCCATAGCCTTCCATTGTAATGCCGGCAACCCAAAAGACTGGATGCACATACAGGAACAAGTCGTGATGCGCCGGAGGTGGCGGCTGCAGCTCCTGGCCATATTGGCTACATTTGCTGGATGTCCACCGCCCCCAAGACACTCTCCATCACCCAACTTCTGGTCTGCGGCGCCGCGATCGTGACCCTGTCCATGGGCATCCGCCACGGCTTCGGCCTGTGGCTGCAGCCCGTCACCCAGGCCCAGGGCTGGAGTCGCGAAACCTTTTCGTTTGCCATCGCCATCCAGAACCTCAGTTGGGGTTGCGCCGGCATCTTTGCCGGCATGGTGGCCGACAAGTTTGGCGCGTTCAAGGTCATACTGGCCGGTGCCGTTTGCTACGCGCTGGGTCTGTTCGGCATGGCCCATGCGCCGACGCCGCTGCTCTTCGGCGCCAGCGCCGGTGTGCTGATCGGCGTGGCCCAGGCTGGGACCACCTATGCCGTGGTCTATGGCGTGATCGGGCGCAATGTCAGCGCCGAGCGCCGCTCATGGGCCATGGGTGTTACGGCGGCGGCCGGCTCCTTTGGTCAGTTCTTGATGGTGCCAACCGAGAACTTCCTGATCAGCAGCTTTGGCTGGCAGCAGGCGCTGGTGATCCTTTCCGCGGCGGCGCTGTTGATCCTGCCCCTGGCCTGGGGCCTGCGCGAACCGGGCTTTGCCGGTGGCGCAGCAGCAAAGCGCGAGCAGAGCATTGCCCAGGCCTTGCGTGAAGCCTTCAAGTATCCAAGCTTTCAGTTGTTGATGGCAGGCTACTTTGTCTGCGGCTTCCAGGTGGTGTTCATTGGCGTACACATGCCCAGCTATCTCAGGGACAAGGGCCTGTCACCCCAGGTGGCGGGCTACGCGCTGGCGCTGATCGGCCTGTTCAATGTCTTTGGCACCTATGCCGCCGGCGTGCTGGGGCAACGGATGCAGAAGAAGAACATCCTGGCCTTCATCTACCTGACGCGGGCGGTGGCGATCAGCCTGTTCCTGATCGTGCCGTTGTCCCCGCTCAGCGTCTATGTGTTCGCCAGCGTGATGGGCCTGCTGTGGCTGTCCACCGTGCCACCCACCAATGCGGCCGTGGCGCAGATCTTTGGCGTGGCGCACCTGTCGATGCTGGGCGGCTTCGTGTTCTTCAGCCACCAGATCGGCTCCTTCATGGGTGTCTGGCTGGGCGGCTTCCTGTATGACCGCACCGGCAGCTACGACGTGGTCTGGTACATCGCGATCGCCCTGGGTGTGTTTGCGGCACTGATCAATCTGCCAGTGCGCGAAGCCGCGATCGTGCGCCCTGTACGGACCCGACAGGCGGCGACGGCATGAAACTGCAGACCTGGCCGCTGGGCTATCTGGCTGCGCTGGCCCTGCTGCTGGCGGTGTTTGCCTTGTACAGCCAGCCCGACTTTCTGGTCGCGCTGGCGAACCAGGTCTGGGCTTGCTTCTAGTGCACGAGGATCTGGATGCATCCCCCTGGGTGCAGCGCTGGTCGCACCTGGTTGCGCCCGGTGCGAATGTGCTGGACCTTGCCTGTGGCCACGGACGCCACATGCGCTGGTTCGCCGCGCACGGCCACCCGGTGCTGGGCCTGGACCGCTCGGCGGACGCCATCGCGGCTTCGGCGCAGTACGGCCAAGCCATCGAGGCCGATCTGGAAAACGCAGACTGGCCGCTGCTCCAGGACGGCCAGCCACGCTGCTTTGGCGCCGTGGTAGTGACCAACTACCTGTGGCGCGCGCTGCTGCCAATCATCGTGCGCAGCGTGGCACCCGGCGGTGTACTGATCTACGAAACCTTTGCTGCCGGGAATGAAAGCGTGGGCAAGCCTTCACGGGCCGACTTTCTGCTGCAGCCAGGCGAACTGTTGCAGGCCTGCGCGTCGTTGCGGGTGGTGGCGTTTGAGGACGGCTTCGTGGTCGGGCCTGCGCGCTTTGTGCAGCGCATTGCCGCTGTTCGGCCAGCACCGATTCCAGCGTCAGTCGCGGCTCCGGCGCGCTATCCCTTGTAATGCGGCAGTCCGGCATCGCTACAAACCCTTGCAGCAGCGGCGCTTGCAGCCCAAAGCCAAGGTTCCGGCGCTCGCTAAAATGGCAGACTGCGCATTAACTCCAGACCCTCCAACATCCCATGGCATCGCAATTGAGTCAGATCACTGGAAGCATCGTGGCATTGGTCACACCCATGCACGAAGATGGCAGTGTGGACTACCCGGCATTGCGCCGGTTGATCGACTGGCATGTGGCACAGGGTACGGACTGCATCGGCGTAGTGGGCACCACCGGCGAGTCGCCGACCGTCACTGTCGATGAGCATTGCGAAATCATCCGCGTCTCGGTGGAGCAGGCCACCGGGCGGGTGCCGATCATGGCCGGCTGCGGCGCCAACAGCACGGCCGAGGCAATCGAACTGGCGCGCTTTGCCAAGGGCGTCGGCGCCGACTGCCAGCTGCAGGTGGTGCCCTACTACAACAAGCCCACTCAGGAGGGCCAGTACCGGCACTTCAAGGCCATTTCCGAGGCGGTGGACCTGCCAATGGTGCTGTACAACGTGCCGGGACGCACCGTGGCCGATATGGCACATGAGACCGTGCTGCGGCTGGCACAGGTGCCGGGCATTGTCGGCATCAAGGAAGCCACCGGCAACCTGGAGCGGGCGCAGTGGCTGATCCGCGATCTGCCGCGCAGCTTTGCCATTTATTCTGGCGACGACCCGACGGCTGTGGCCCTGATGCTCTGTGGCGGCCAGGGCAATGTCAGCGTCACGGCCAATGTCGCGCCGCGCCTGATGCATGAACTGTGCGTTGCCGCCGTGGCCGGCAACGCAGCCCGCGCCATGGAGATCCAGTTGCAGCTGCTGCCGGTGCACAAGCAGCTGTTTGTGGAACCGAATCCGATACCGGTGAAATGGGCCATGGCCCGCATGGGCCTGTGCGGCGCCACCTTGCGCCTACCCATGACCCCCCTGAGCCAGAGCGCCGGCCTGGAGGCGGCGCTGGCCGCAGCCGGGCTGCTGGGGACGTGAAAACCAAGTCCCGCACAATGACGACAACTACCATCCGCTCAAAGGAATCCTTAGTGAAACATATCTCTAGACTGGCGCTGCTGGGCCTGACGATCTCCATGGCTGCATGCTCGGTCCTGGAAGGCGACAAGGTTGACTACAAGAGTGCGGGTGTTGCGCCCACGCTGGAGGTGCCGCCGGACCTGAGCCAGATCACCCGCGACTCACGCTACACCGTGCCTGGCGGCACGGTGACGGCACTGGGCTATCAGGTCAAGCAGGCTACGCCGGTGTCCGTGGCCACGGCACCCAACGCGGTGGGCGACGTGCGCATCGAGCGATCGGGGGCGCAGCGCTGGCTGGTGGTCAACCGGCCGGCCGAAACCCTGTGGACGCCTATCACCGAATTCTGGAAGGAAAACGGCTTCATTCTGGCGCTGGACCAATCCAACACTGGCATCATGGAAACCGACTGGGCCGAGAACCGTGCCAAGCTGCCGCAGGACTTCATCCGCAGCGCCATTGGCCGCGTTTTCGACTCGTTCTACTCCACCGGTGAGCGCGACAAGTTCCGCACCCGGCTGGAACGCA
>JANMKM010000243.1:0-3697 GCA_031372035.1 Rhodoferax sp.
TGCAATCAAGATGGTTCTAACTGCAGTCGTGAGACTTCCTTGCACTTTGGAATCGCCTTATTCAGAGTCATCGACTCTGAGCAGCTGAAAACCAATCCACAGCAAAAGAAAGCAACCCACGAACTGCAGATACGACAAATCCATCAGCTTTACCGCAACCATGTACAGAAGGATCCGCAACACGACGGCAGCACCGGAGCCCCACAGGATGGCCTGCCTTTGCTGAGTCGGCGGCAGAGACCTGGCCGCCAGAGCGATGACGACGGCGTTGTCGCCTGACAGGATGATGTTGATCCATATGATCTTCAACAACCCGACCCAAAATTCGGCCGTCTGAATCATTTCCATGCACTTGTCTCCGGTTGCAACGCCTTGCCGCGTGCTTCTTGCGTTGAGGTTACAGCATCGCCTTGAGCAACCTGGCCATCTCTGAAGGGTTGCGGGTCACTCGAAAGCCGCATTCTTCCATCACCGCCAATTTCGCATCGGCGGTATCGGCCCCGCCGGAAATCAGTGCGCCCGCATGCCCCATCCGTTTGCCAGCTGGCGCCGTCACCCCGGCAATGAAACCGACAATCGGCTTGCGCATGTGCTCCTTGCACCAACGAGCCGCGTCAGCCTCGTCAGGACCACCGATCTCGCCAATCATGATGACCGCATCCGTATCCGGGTCGTCATTGAAACGTTGCATGATGTCAATGTGCTTGAGGCCATTGATTGGATCTCCGCCAATCCCGACCGCGGTCGACTGCCCCAATCCAATCTCCGTCAACTGTGCAACCGCCTCATACGTCAAAGTCCCGGACCGGCTGACTACGCCGATCCTTCCTTTGCGATGGATATGACCTGGCATGATCCCGATCTTGATCTCATCAGGGGTTATCAATCCGGGACAGTTGGGTCCCAGCAGCAACGTCTGCTTGCCTCCACCGGCCTCCTTGGCCCGCATCTTGTTGCGAACTTCCAGCATGTCACGCACCGGAATACCCTCCGTGATGCAAATCGCCAGATCAAGGTCGGCCTCCACCGCTTCCCAGATTGCAGCCGCGGCGCCTGCCGGAGGTACATAAATCACGGACACCGTTGCTCCAGTCTGAAGCGCAGCCTCCTTGACCGAAGCATAGATCGGAATGCCAAAAATGGACTCTCCCGCCTTTTTGGGATTGACGCCAGCAGCAAAACATTCCTTGCCGTTGGCATATTCCTGACATTTTTCAGTGTGGAACTGCCCGGTCTTGCCGGTGATGCCCTGCGTAATAACCTTGGTGTGCTTGTTTATCAAAATCGACATTGTTGTTCCTTGTGTCCGGCTTCAGGCGACTGCTACTGCCGCGACAACCTTTTGCGCAGCTTCGGCCATGGTGTCGGCACTGATGATGGGTAAACCTGAGTCGGCAAGCATCTTCTTACCCAAATCCTCATTGGTACCTTTCATGCGCACGACCAGTGGCACTTGCAGGTTGACTGCCTTGCAGGCCGTGATCACGCCCGCAGCAATGGTGTCGCACTTCATGATGCCGCCAAAAATGTTGACCAGAATCGCCTTGACTTTCCTGTTTTTCAACATGATTTTGAAAGCCTCCGTGACCTTTTCTGGTGATGCACCTCCACCGACGTCCAGAAAATTGGCGGGCTCTGCACCAAACAGCTTTATGGTGTCCATGGTTGCCATGGCCAGCCCGGCGCCATTGACCAGACACCCTATATTGCCGTCCAGGCTGATGTAGGCAAGGTCGAACTTGCTGGCTTCGATCTCTGCCGGATCTTCCTCATCCAGGTCCCGATAGGCAACGATCTCGGGATGGCGGTACAGAGCGTTGGCGTCAAAGTTGAATTTCGCATCCAGTGCCTTAACGTTGCCGTTGCCTTCAAGAATCAACGGATTGATCTCAACCAACGACGCGTCCGTATCCATATAGACGCGATAGAGCTTCTTGAGAACATCTACTGCGGCGGCTGTGGAGCCAGCAGGAACAGATATGCCATTGGCAAGTACTGTCGCCTGCTCATCGCTCAATCCGTGCGCCGGGTCGACGAATACCTTGATGATCTTCTCAGGCCTGTCGTGAGCCACCTCCTCAATATTCATGCCTCCTTCACTGGAGGCGATGAAAGCCACTTGCTGGGTGGCCCGATCCGTCACCACCGAGACGTAGTATTCCTTGCGAATGTCAGCACCATCCTCGATCAACAACCGCCGAACTCTTTGTCCAGAGGGACCCGTCTGATGCGTCACCAACTGCATTCCAAGAATCTCGCTGGCAAGCTTGCGAACTTCGTCGACGGACCGTGCCAGTTTGACGCCACCACCCTTGCCGCGACCACCGGCATGTATCTGAGCCTTGACCACCCAAACAGGGCCGCCCAGCTTTTGTGCTGCTTCAACTGCCTCCTGTACGGTGAAGGCCGGTATGCCACGCGGGACCGGAACCCCAAAATTGCGCAAGATCTCCTTGCCTTGGTACTCGTGAATCTTCATGGGGTTACTCGCAGATTTGAATGGGGTTTGTGAACAGTACCCGGCATGTTTCTACCGGTTCGCGCCCACGCATGGCAGTTACGAAATGTATCATGCTGCATTGCAGCAATCGGGCTGGCGCCCTTGTACGAAAATCAGCAATCCCGCGCACTCCAGACTATGTTCAAAATATTCATTGACGGTGAGGCCGGAACAACCGGACTGCAAATCCGTGAACGCCTGGCCAGCATGGCCGGCATCGAAGTGATCAGCATTGCGCCGGAGTTGCGCAAGGACGCGGCAACGAAGCGCGCGTTGATGGCTCATGTCGATCTGGTGGTGCTGTGCCTACATGATGCCGCAGCAATCGAAACCGTCGCCGCCATTGACACCCTGGAGCGCGAAACCGGAAACCCTGGGCCAAAGATCATTGACGCTTCGACGGCGCATCGCACAGCTGCAGATTGGGTTTACGGATTCCCCGAATTGGATCGTACGCAAAGCGCGGCTATTGTCGGTGCAAGAAGGGTCAGCAATCCAGGTTGCTATGCGACCGGTGCAATCGCATTGCTTCGGCCCTTGGTGAGCGCTGGTTTCGTTGCGGCAGATTTTCCGCTCGCCATACCGGCGGTCAGTGGCTACTCGGGCGGCGGGCGCAGCATGATCGAGGCATTTGAAGGCGGCAGTGCGCCGGAGTTCGAGGCCTATGCGCTGACGCTTCAACACAAACACCTGCCGGAGATCATGAAATACGGGGGGCTGACCCGGCGCCCCCTGTTCTTGCCCGCAGTTGGAAATTTCCGTCAGGGCATGTTGGTGGAGATTCCGTTGCATCTGGATCAACTGCCCGGTCGACCGGCCGCGACTGACTTGTTCACCGCGCTACGCGACCACTATCGCGGTAGTGAGTGGGTGCGGGTCGTGCCGAATTCCGGCGCCGGCAAGGTTGACGCGGTAGCGCTGAACAATAGCAACTACATGGATCTGCGGGTCTTTTCAAACGAAGAGTTTGGCCAAGCGGTGCTGATCGCCCAATTGGACAACCTTGGGAAAGGCGCCAGCGGAGCTGCAGTGCAGAATCTGAAACTGATGCTGGGACTCTAGGAGTCTGGGCGCCAGAACATGTGGCGACCGGACCGTTGGTGGCCAATTCCAGCAAGATTTTCTTGAAACCGCGCGGATGAGTCTCCTGGCTTCGTGCAGGAGGTCCTACAGGGCGTTTTCTGGACCCCTGGACTG
>JANMKM010000115.1:0-10111 GCA_031372035.1 Rhodoferax sp.
AGTTCCAGCGCGGTGTAGCAATTGGCAACGGTTTGCGCCTCGACGCCCTGGCTCGCATCCACAACCAGCAAAGCACCCTCGCACGCCGACAACGACCGCGAGACTTCATAGGAGAAGTCCACGTGGCCGGGCGTATCGATCAAATTCAGGTTGTAGAGTTGGCCATCGAGCGCCTGATATTTCAGTGCGGCGGTCTGCGCCTTGATGGTTATCCCACGCTCACGTTCAAGGTCCATCGAATCCAGAACCTGTGCCGACATGTCGCGCGCTTCAAGGCCGCCGCAGCGCTGAATCAAGCGGTCAGCCAAGGTCGACTTGCCGTGGTCTATGTGCGCAATGATCGAAAAATTTCTGATGTGATTCATCAACGACTGGCTTCAAGTGATTGAATTAGAAAGATCGCAGAAAAGAAAAAGGGCGCGTCGTATGAGGACGCGCCCTGAACCAACTATCTTTGGCAACTGCGAAGGTTGGATCTTCATTGTAGGCAAAAAGTCCTCAGTACATAGCCCTGCAAAAGGGCACAAGAGCTCGTTGCGACACCGCAACAAGCAAGTTATGCACAGCTTAATAACAATTTGAATGTGCTTGGTATGGACAACATGTGGGCGATCTGTGGATCGGCAGTGGACCAACCCAATTCATCCCACATTGTGGTGTGAGGACAGGATGTTATGCCGGCAATTTCGATTGACCGACCTCCATTCTAACCAAAATCGTGCACTTCACCCTGGCAAGTCAGTAAACGCACACATAAGAACTGCGTCCTGGGGCTCAAAAATATTTTTTGGAAATCGCCGATAGTGTCGGAAACCCACCAATAACCCCCATACCCAGTATGGAGTGGGGGCTTGTGGCGGGCGACCTCAGCGGGCCGGTGCAGCAGGAACTGGGCGGATCAGGAAATACTGCGCCATTTCTGCGCGGCGACCCATCAGCACGATGATCTTGGTCTTGTCGGCTTTGGCAACCAGAGCCTCAAACTCCTTTGGATTGCTGACCTCGACATTTCCAACCGCCAATATCACGTCGCCTTCACGCACACCAGCGTTGCGCGCTGCGCCTTCGACTGCATCCACCCGAACGCCAGCCTTGACCTTAAGCTCCTTGCGCTGGGCGTCGCTCAATTCGCTCACGGTCAGCCCCAGTCCCTGTCCGGCAGGTCCGCTCCGGGGCTTTTCCTCCGTACCCGAAGCCTTCTTCATGGGCTTGTCAGGCTCCAATTCGGCGATCGTCACACTCAGGTCCTTGGTGGCGCCGCGTCGAAATACTGTCAAGCTGCTCTTGGTTCCAGGCTTCACACCACCGACGATACGCGGCAGGTCAGAAGACTTCTCCACGGTCTTGCCCTCGAACCGAATGATGATGTCACCCGCTTCCACCCCCGCCTTGTCGGCGGGAGAACCGGCTTCCACAACACGCACAAAGGCACCTTGCGGCTTGCCCAGGCCGATTGACTCGGCTATGTCCTTGGTAACCGGCTCGATCTGCACTCCGATACGACCCCGAGACACACGTCCCGAAGTTCGCAACTGATCGCTTACGCGCACAGCTTCGTCGATCGGAATGGCGAAGGAAATGCCCATGAAACCACCTGAACGCGAATAGATCTGGCTATTGATGCCGACAACCTCTCCGCGCATGTTGATCAATGGCCCACCAGAATTACCGGGATTGATCGCCACATCGGTCTGTATGAATGGCAGGAAATCGCCAGTGTCGCGTTGCTTGGCACTAACGATACCTGCCGTCACGGTGCTCTCCAGGCCGAAAGGTGAGCCGATGGCCATCACCCATTCACCGACCTTGAGGCGCGCCACATCGCCAACCTTGACCGCTGGCAGTCCCGTCGCCTCAATCTTGACGACAGCGACGTCGGTACGCTTGTCAAAACCGACAATCCGCGCCTTGAACTCGCGTTTGTCCGTCAAGGTAACCATCACTTCGTCTGCACCATCCACAACATGGGCATTGGTCATGATGAAGCCATCGGCGGTAAGGATAAAACCGGAGCCGACACCACGGGGCTGCTCCTCTTCCTGCGGTTGCGGCCGATTGGGCCGCGGGGCCTGACGCGGAATGTTTGGAATGGGCACGCCGAAACGCCGGAAGAACTCCAGCATCTGCTCATCCATGCCGTTCTCGCCAGTGCTGCGCGACGAGGCCTTTTCCATGATCCGGATATTGACGACCGAAGGCCCCACCTGCTCGACGAGATCCGTGAAGTCGGGCAAGGTGCGACTCTGCGCAAATGCCGGCGAGACCGGACCCAGAGCCATTGCCGCGCCCATTCCGATAACGACTGCCAACATGCCAGAACGCACGATATGCCAACTGAAATATTTCATTCCCACCCTTTCAAAAAATCGCACAAAAGCGCAACCAATTCCATTGGATGCCCATACCCACTTCGACCGGCCGATGCCACCGGCCCCGACACGGCGATTATTTGGGGACAGCCCGGCGGCGCTCAAGGCCCTGGGCAAATGTCGCCAATGTGGATACCGGGGTTTCGCCCACAACGGTAAGCCACCAATCACCTGTCGCCCCTGCACCACGCTCCGTCAGGCGTCGTGTGACCGTGTGCGTCGCACCTACGGACAGACCACCTGGCGCTCCATGGCGTCGGCTGTCGAACGACTCCACGAACACGGAAACAGAAGCCAGCCCGTCTGAAAAGATCCACTGCATCATCTCGTCGCTGGTCGAACCGGACTCGGCGGCGGCGGACCTGCGCCGATTGCAACCCATCGGACGAAACCCGGCCACAACATCCTTCAGGATCCAACCCTGAGCCAGCGCAGTGGTCTGTACGATTTCTGGGCGGCGCAAGGCATAGCCTTCTGTATTGCCCATCATCCGGGTCAATCGGTCCATACTGACCGGGGCGTCCAACTGCAACTCGGAAAAGGCCACCTGTTCCAATACACGACCATCAACATCCAATGTCTGCATCTTGACCATCAGACCGGTCTTCCTTTCACTCCAGATGCGGTAACCAAAGCGCATTTTGTCCTTGGGCTGTACCTGAATGACATCGCTATCAAAGCCGGCCACGCGATCCGTACCCAACGCCTTTGCATCATAGAAACTGGCGATGGCCGAATCGGGCGCGCTCAAGAGATTGGGGAAAAGCCCCAGGGACTCGCGCCGCTCTGCAACCGCAATCCGGCTCGCCGGCCAAAAGGTGACAACCTGGTCGTTCAGCCTGAAAGTTGATCGCGGTACGCCGGTCAGCGTCTCAACCCGCTCAACCTGAGACGCACCGTCGCACACGTGCCAAATGCGCGAACTGGCCATGCTAGCCCCAGATGTCACCACCAAGGTGCCTACGTAGGCGCGGCGCCGAGAAGCCTCGTGCATCCGCAGCAACCAGGCGGACACGCTGCGCGGTACGGGAGCCGTGTCGACGGCCTCGGCAGCGGCCTTCACCTTGACACCATCCATGCCCGGAACCTGGGACAACACCGCGCCGGACGCAAACAAGCACGTCACCAGCAACACCCAACGTTGAACGATCTTCACCAACATCAACCCACGCTCCGCGGGTCTCGGTGCAAGGGCTTTGCCCGGACAAAATGCAACAGATTTTCCGACATGATCAAGGCGCCCTAGCGGGCCGGGCTCTCAAACGTGGCGTTGCGCAAAAAGCCGGCAGGCATCTGCAATGCAGAGGTACCACCAAACTGTTTGTGAGCCGCCAACAAGGCGTCCAGTTGGGGATCGCGAATCATGACTGGCGCCTCGCCCGCAGGCCCGGCAGCAATGGCTGCAGTGGCAACTGGCACGGGCGCCTGTGAGACGATCGCCTGGGTTCCTGGGCCTGTAATGTCACGCACACCCCAGCCAACGCCGACTGCCAGCAGCACGGTCGCGACGCCAGCCCAGCGGGACCAACGCCATTGCACGTCATTTGCTGCCGCTGAGGACGGCGACCCGTGCACCATAGTTGCATCCTGCAGCATATCCACCGTCGACGCCACTTGCAATGCTGGCACCGATTCATCCTGCAGTCGCCGCCGCAATCGCGTCACAAATTCCGCATCATGCGAACAATGCCCGAGTTCTGACGAACGCAACACGTCACCAACCACGTGGTACAGGTGCCAATCTGCGCGTTGATCAGCCCCCTCAACCACGGCCTCCAGGGTCGCCTCAAGCTCCTGTCCTGCCAACCACCCGTCCACGAGCGCCGAAATCCGCTCCTCCTCAGGTGTCTTGCACATCATCCGACCTCATTTCGTGTTCACCATCTTGCACCCAACTGCCGTCACCAACGCTTGCCGGATTGGCTTTCCAGCATCGGCTTGATCCTTGCGGAAATGGCTTCCCGCGCCCTGAAAATGCGGGAACGCACTGTCCCTATCGGGCACGCCATCAAGTCCGCAATCTCTTCGTACGTCAAGCCTTCAATCTCCCGCAGCGTCACGGCCTGTCGCAGATCCTCCGGCAGTGCCGCCATGGCAGCGTTCACTGCCGCAGCAATCTCGTTGGCGGCGTATGCCGACTCCGGTGTCTCATCGGTGCTTGGTTCGATTCCACGGGATTTAGTTTCATCCTCGTCCTCATCTCCACGCACATAGGCCTCGGCCACAGTAGGGTCGCGCTTGAGATCCATCAGGAACTTCTTGGCGGTGTTGACAGCGATCCGGTACAGCCAGGTATAGAACTGGGCATCGCCACGAAACTGGTGCAGAGCTCGATAGGCTCGAATGAAAGTCTCCTGCGCAATATCCTCGACCAGGTCCACGTCGCGCACCATGCGCCCAATCAGCCGCTGAATGCGTCGCTGGTACTTGATGACGAGCAATTCGTAGGCCCTCTGGTCGCCGGCCACCGTCCGTTGCACCAGCAACAAGTCTGCGTTGTTGCCTGGTGTGACCTCCAGTTCCTTGCCCGAGTTCACGCGCCATCCCCCGCTGCAGGCACTGCTGTGTCACCTTGAAATCGCAGCGCACGCCGCAGCGGCAGCCATTGATCGGGCGCGTACTCGCGCTCCAACCAGATCCATCGGATCATTCCGCCACCGGCAGAGAAGCGCAACAGGAGCATCTGCTGCCAATCCAGCAGAACCGCGAGCTGACCTTCGGATTCACGGTCACCCTGATGCCATTTCCACGTCACGCCATCCCATTGCAAGAGGCCCTCGGGTGCTGCCACCCATGCCCTGGCGGCTGCAAACGTTGCCACGGTCAAAGCCGCGAAGCCAATCCATTGTCGCCATCCCGAAACCTGGGCTGGAATGGCGAATGTCAGCCATGTCACAGCCCCAAGCGAAATGACCAGGACGGCAATCCGCAATTGCAAGCCCGATCGCGCCACCGGACATTTGACCGCTGGTGCACCGTGCATCTGGACTCCAAGAGTGCCGGCGCCGATGAGGGGACCGATCAGATACGTTTGAAAACCAGGGCGCCGTTGGTGCCACCGAAGCCAAAATTGTTCTTCAACGCAACGTCAATCCTGAGATCGCGCGCAACGTTGGCGCAATAGTCCAGGTCGCACTCGGGATCCTGGTCGAAAATATTGATCGTCGGTGGGCACTTCTGGTGGTGAACCGACAGCACGGTAAACACCGATTCGATTCCGCCGGCGCCGCCAAGCAGGTGGCCCGTCATGGACTTGGTCGAACTGACAACCGTCCGTACAGCATGGTCGCCCAACGCCGCCTTGATGGCATTGCTTTCGTTGATATCACCCAATGGTGTCGAAGTGCCATGGGCATTCAGGTAATCCACCTGATCGGCATTCAGCCCGGCGTTGCGCAACGCGCCCAACATGGCCCGGCGTGGACCATCCATATTGGGTGCCGTCATGTGTCCCGCATCGGCACTCATGCCAAAGCCCGCGAGTTCGGCATAGATGCGGGCGCCACGCGCCTTGGCGTGTTCGTACTCTTCCAGAATCAGCGCTCCTGCCCCCTCGCCGAGTACGAAACCATCCCGGCCCATATCCCATGGACGCGAAGCGGTCTTCGGGTCATCATTGCGGGTACTCAGGGCGCGCATGGCCGCAAAACCACCAATACCCAATGGCGAAACGGTTGCCTCTGCACCGCCAGCCACCATCACGTCGGCGTCACCATATTCGATCATCCGCCCGGCCTCGCCGATGCAATGCAGACCCGTGGTACAGGCAGTTGCAATGGCAAGATTGGGGCCCTTGAACCCATAGCGCATGGACACGTGCCCGGCAATCATATTGATGATGGACGCGGGTACAAAGAATGGCGATATCCTGCGCGGCCCACGCGCCGTCAGCTCGGCGTGCGTGTCTTCAATCATGGGCAGGCCACCAATGCCAGATCCAATCAGACAGCCGGTGCGCGTTGCCTCCTCTTCGCTCAGGGTCGCACCGGTTGGCAACCCGGAGTCAACAACCGCTTGCACGGAAGCCGCGATCCCGTAGTGGATGAAGCTATCCATCGTCCTGGCCTCCTTGGGGCCGATATAGGCGCCCAGATCAAAGCCCTTAACCTCACCAGCGATCTTGCAGGCAAAGTTGCTGGCATCGAACTTGGTGATCAGGTCAATACCTGACTGGCCCGCCAGCAAGGCAGCCCAGGCAGCTTCCACCGTATTGCCCACGGGGCTGATACACCCCAATCCGGTTACGACAACACGTCGACGGGCCATGTGCACAAACCTTTCATGCAGGCGGCCAATCAAGCCTTTTGGTGGCTGGTGGCGTAATCCACCGCATTTTGAACAGTCGTGATCTTTTCGGCATCCTCGTCCGGAATCTCGATTCCGAACTCGTCTTCAAGGGCCATCACCAGTTCAACCGTGTCTAATGAATCTGCACCAAGATCAGCAACGAAGGCTTTCTCATTGGTCACCTGCGATTCTTCAACACCAAGCTGTTCGGCGATGATTTTCTTGACGCGCGCTTCAATATCACTCATAGGATCCCTCAAAGGGTTGTAAAACAAACTGTAATTTTAGCTGGCTCCCGCCGATGCCCCAGCCAACACCCGCAATCACATCCAGTAACGGCGCCGTCATCGCGCTCGGTCACATGTACATCCCACCATTGATGTGCAGTTCCTGACCCGTGACATACCCCGCCCCGGACGAAGCAAGGTAGAGCACCGCCCGGGCGATGTCGGCCGGTTTGCCCAGGCGACCCAGAGGAATCTGGCTCAGCAGGAGTTGCTGTTGTTCCTGCGACAGGCTGGCAGTCATGTCGGTTTCGATGAAGCCCGGGGCAATGCAGTTGACGGTGATATTGCGGGAAGCCAGTTCCCGGGCCAAAGCCCTGGTCAGTCCAGCGACGCCAGCCTTGGCTGCTGCGTAGTTAGCTTGCCCAGGATTGCCCGAAGCCCCAACCACCGAAGTAATGTTGATGATGCGGCCATAGCGCTGGCGCATCATGCTGCGCATCGCATTGCGACACATGCGAAATACCGCCTTGAGATTGGTGTCCATCACGGCGTCCCAATCCTGATCCTTCATGCGCATGGCCAGACCATCGCGCGTGATGCCGGCATTGTTCACCAGCACATGCAGTCCACCATGTTCCTTGACTACTGCGTCCACCAGATCCTGAGCAGCCTGGGCGTCATTGACATCCAGTACGACACCGCTGCAGCCCATGCAATCCGCCAGATCCGACCGGATCTTCTGCGCGCCCTGCTCGCTGGTGGCAGTACCGATCACGCGCATGCCCGACTGCGCCAACGCCAACGCGATCGCGGCTCCAATGCCCCGCGACGCACCGGTCACCAGAGCGGTCGCCGTTTGTGGCTCGACCTCATTCATGCCAGTATCCCTTGCACTTCCTTCAACGTGGATGGATCAAATACGGCGGCGCCAGTCAACTCCGGGTCAATGCGCCTGACCAGACCGCTCAACACCTTGCCAGGGCCACACTCGACAACGGTGGAAATACCACGGGCCTTGATGGCTTGAACGCATTCAACCCAGCGCACGGGTCCGAAAGCCTGACGGTACAAGGCGTCCCGGATCCGGTCAGCATCTACCTCCATCGCCACATCAATGTTGTTGATCAGTGCAATTCTGGACTCGCCAAACTCGATGGCTTCAAGCCGCGCCTTGAGTCGCTCCGCCGCCGGCTGCATCAGACTCGAGTGAAAGGGTGCCGATACCGCCAGTGGCAAGGTCCGCTTGGCACCAGCGGCTTTCAATGCCTCACAAGCCCGGTCCACCGCCAGCTTGCTGCCGGCGATCACCGTTTGCATCGGATCGTTGAAATTGGCAGCCTGCACCACCTCGGTCGATTCCCGACCAAAGCCGACACTGACCTGGGCGCAGGTCGCGGTGACGGTTGCAGCGTCCAAACCCAGGATCGCGGCCATGGCACCCACGCCGACCGGCACCGCCTCCTGCATCGCCTGCGCCCGAAACCGCACCAGTGGCACGGCCTGCGCCAGCGTAAGCAACCCACTTGCGACCATCGCCGAATATTCACCCAGCGAGTGCCCGGCAACGGCGCCGGGGGCGTACCCGGTTTCGCTCATCCAGACCCGGAACGCAGCAATGGCTGCCACCAGCATCACAGGCTGGGTGTTGGTGGTCAGAGCCAAAGTCTCCTTGGGGCCCTCGCGGATCAACTTTGCAACATCTTCGCCCAAGGCATCGGACGCCTCTTGCAGCACCTCGAGCACGACCGGATGTTCACCCCAGGCATCCAGCATGCCAACCGATTGCGAGCCTTGGCCGGGAAAAACGAAAGCAAAGGGTTTCATATTCAGAAATTCAACAGCACCGCGCCCCAGGTGAAGCCGCCGCCGACGCCCTCGAGCAGCAGCAGATCACCGGGCTTGATGCGACCATCACGGACCGCGCAGTCAAGCGCCAGGGGAATCGATGCTGCCGAAGTGTTTCCGTGCTGATCGACCGTGACAATCACCTTCTCCCATGGCAACTTCAGCCGCTTGGCCGTGCTCTGCATGATGCGAATATTCGCCTGATGCGGAATCAGCCAGTTCACGTCGGACGCCGACTTTCCAGCCTTGCCCAAGGCGGCCCTGGCAGCTTCTTCAAGAACACCGACCGCCAATTTGAAGACGGCCTGCCCGTCCATCTTGAGCACCGGATCCCCAAGGGCCTGGCCACCGGAGACATGCCCGGGGACACACAGGATGCCAACATGCTTGCCGTCGGCATGCAGGTCGCTGGCCAGGATGCCGGGCGTATCCGAAGCTTCCAGCACCACGGCGCCGGCGCCATCACCAAACAGTACGCAGGTGGTGCGATCCTGAAAATCAAGAATCCTGGAAAAGACCTCGGCACCAACCACCAGGGCCTTGCTGGCTGTGCCCGTCTGGATCAGCGCGTCGGCCACGGTCAACGCATATACAAAACCGCTGCAGACGGCCTGTACGTCGAACGCCGGGCAGCCGGAAATTCCGCGCGCCTGCTCGTCCATGCTGGCAAGCTTCTCCTGCAGGATGCAGGCCGTGGCTGGAAACACCATATCCGGAGTTGACGTCGCGACCACGATCAGGTCGATGTCCTGCGCGCCGCATCCTGCCGCCTGCAAGGCGCGCTTGGCCGCTTCAAACGCCAGGTCACTGCCAAACACGCCGGGAGCTACAAAGTGCCTGGCATGGATACCGGTGCGCTCGACGATCCAGGAATCCGAAGTCTCCACGCCTTTGGCTGCCAGTTCGGCCACCAGGTCCGCGTTGCTCAACCTCTTGGGAGGCAGAAAACTGCCAGTCCCGGTAATGCGGGAATATCGTCTCATCGTGTTTTGGCTAGGCCGGTGGGCCCGTTCAGGCAGCGATTGTCACGTCTGCCAACAATGGTTTGGCGTGGGCAATGCGGGCCTGGACCCGATCCAGCAAGTGATGTCTGGCCGCATCATACGCCCGCTCCAAAGCGTGCTCGAATGCAAAGGCATCGGCCGAGCCATGGCTCTTGAACACCAGGCCCCGCAATCCGAGCAAAGCGGCACCGTTGTAACGCCGATGATCCACGCGCTGCTTGAAGGCCGCCAGCACCGGATAGGCCAACGCACCCAGGGCCATGGTGTACAGGTTGCGTCCAAACTCGGCCTTGAGAAAGTCCCGGATCATCTGGGCCACGCCTTCTGACGCCTTGAGAGCCACGTTACCGACGAATCCGTCACACACGACGATGTCTGC
>JANMKM010000138.1:0-2006 GCA_031372035.1 Rhodoferax sp.
GGCGAGAAGTCGATCTCGGTGGCCTGCATGCACTGCAGCGACGCGCCCTGCATGGCGGTCTGCCCGGTGAACTGTTTCTACCGGACCGACGAGGGCGTGGTGCTGCATGACAAGGATGTGTGCATCGGCTGCGGCTACTGCTCTTACGCCTGCCCGTTTGGCGCGCCGCAGTTCCCGTCGCAAGGCACCTTTGGTGTGCGCGGCAAGATGGACAAGTGCACTTTCTGCGCTGGCGGCCCGGAGGCCAATGGCAGCCAGGCTGAATTCGAAAAATATGGTCGCAACCGCCTGGCCGAAGGCAAGCTGCCGGTGTGCGCGGAAATGTGCTCTACCAAGGCCCTGATTGCCGGGGACGGGGACGTGGTGGCAGACATCTTCCGCAACCGTGTGCTCAAGCGCGGCAAGGGTGCCGAGGTCTGGGGCTGGGGTACAGCCTACGGCTCCAAGCAGGCTGGCCAGCCACCGGTAGCAGGAGCCAAATCGTGAAGCGGGCTGCGCTGATCCTGGCGCTGGGCCTGATCGCCTGCAGTGAGAAACCGCAGTCCCTGGGCGGTGCCAAGCAGGATGCACCGGCCTTCAGCGGTACCGGCAAGGCCTACACCGAGCCCGGCTGGAAGCCTGGCGACAAGGCCAGCTGGGAGTCCCACCTCAAGGCCCGGGCCCAGGCCGGGCAAAACGACTATGCCAAAGTCAACTGAGCGGCGGGCGTGGCCTGCCATGGGCCTGGTTCTGGCGCTGCTGCTGGGTTGTGGCACCGCCCTGGCCCAGGACAGGCTCAAGATGGAGCCGGCCGCGCCGGCCAGCGCTGCGGCTCCGGCGGCACCTGGCAGTATCCAGAGCCAGAACATTTTCGAGGTCAAGCCCGACGCCAACGCCGACCCTAAATATGCGTCGCAGGACAACGGCCAGCGCGGCCAGGTGCAGCCCGGCAACAATGCGCCGATGTGGCGCCAGGTGGGTGGCGGCATCACCGGCTACAGCAGCCTGCCCACGCCCGAAGCCGGCAACCTGATCCAGCCTTTTGCCCAGTACCCCGGTGCGTCCTTTACCAATGCCGGCGAAGCCTGGCGCCAGGTGCGCAACAACTGGATCATCCCGTACGGCGGCGCGCTGCTGCTGATCGTGCTGGGCGCAATCGCACTGTTCTACTGGCGCAAGGGCGCGATCAAACTGCATGGCGCGCCCACCGGCCGGCAGATCGAGCGCTTCACGGCCTTCGAGCGCAGCACCCACTGGGCCAACGCCATCGCCTTTTGCATACTGGCAATCTCGGGCGTGGTCATAGCCTTTGGCAAGTTCTTCCTCTATCCGGTGATCGGCAGCACGCTGTTCGGCTGGCTGACCTATGTGCTCAAGACCGCCCATAACTTTGCCGGGCCGGTGTTTGCGGTGTCGCTGGTGATCGTGATCCTGACCTTTGTCCGCGACAACCTGCCGGCCAAGGAAGACATCACCTGGCTGCTCAGGGGTGGTGGCCTGTTGGGCGCACACGAGGTGCCGTCACACCGCTTCAACGCAGGCGAGAAGGTTTTGTTCTGGACCGGCGTTTTCGGCCTGGGTCTGCTGGTGGTGGCTTCCGGCCTGGTCATGGACAAGCTGGTGCCGGGGCTGCTGTATGAGCGCTCCACGATGCAGGTGACACATATGGTGCATGCAGTGGCAGCGGTGGCGATGGTCGCGATGTTCATGGGCCACATCTACATGGGCACCATCGGCATGGAAGGCGCGTACAACGCCATGAAGACCGGGCAGGTGGACGAGACCTGGGCCCGCGAGCACCATGAACTCTGGTACGACGACATCAAGGCCGGCAAGATTCCGGCACAGCGCACGCCGGCGGCTGTTGCTGGCGGCGCAACCCAAGCCATTCAAACCTGAAGGATCAAGCGATGAAGCACAGTCACGCAGGCATGGTACTGGTGCTGGCCGGCTTGCTGGGCGCCAGCGCCTGGGCCAAGCTGCCGGCGCTCAGCGACGAAGCCAAGGCCAAGGCTGCAGAAGCCGCC
>JANMKM010000161.1:0-11879 GCA_031372035.1 Rhodoferax sp.
CAGCGCCAAGATGGGCCGCGACAAGGAAAGCCAGGCGATATTGCCGCTGCGTGGCAAGGTGCTCAACACCTGGGAGGTGGAGCGCGACCGGTTGTTCGCCAACACCGAAATCCACGACATCGCGGTGGCCATCGGCGTGGACCCGCATGGGCCGGATGACACGCCCGACATGTCGGGACTGCGCTATGGCAAGGTCTGCATCCTGAGCGACGCCGATGTCGATGGTTCGCACATCCAGGTGCTGTTGCTGACATTGTTCTACCGCCACTTTCCCAGGCTGATCGAGACCGGGCACCTGTACGTGGCGCGGCCACCGCTGTTCCGGGTGGACGCGCCGGCGCGGGGCAAGAAGCCGGCGTCCAAGGCCTATGCGCTCGACGAAGGCGAGCTTGGCGCCATTCTGGACAAGCTGCGCAAGGAAGGCGTGCGCGAGACCGCCTGGAGCATCAGCCGATTCAAGGGCCTGGGCGAGATGAATGCCGAGCAGCTGTGGGATACCACGCTCAATCCGGACACCCGGCGCCTGCTGCCCATCACCCTGGGCAACGATGGCGCGGCACAAACATCCGAGCGCATTGCCAAGCTCATGGGCAAGGGCGAGGCCGCGGCCAGGCGCGAACTGATGGAACTGCACGGCGACGCAGTGGAGGTGGATGTATGAGCCCTTGCTTGCGGCTTGCGGGCGCATTGCTGCTGGCTTTGGTGCCGCTGTGCGCCCAAGCCGACATCTGGGGCTATGTGGATGCCAAGGGTGTGGCCCATTTCGCCCAGGAAAAGCTGGACGAGCGTTACGAGATCTTCTTTCGCGGTGGCGAAAGCTTTGACACCAGCCAGACTTCGCGCATGGTGCAGTCCCAGCCGCAGGCGCCGGGGCGGCCGATGGCGCCGCCAAAGCTGGTGGCATTCTTCGAGGTGTCGCCGAGCTACAAGCTGGTCAAGGGCCACCTGCGCGACGCCTCCAAGCTGCACAACATCGACTACGAATTGCTGCAGGCGCTGATCGTCAGCGAGTCCGGCTTCGACACCGAGGCGGTGTCGAACAAGGGTGCCATCGGCCTGATGCAGATCATGCCCGACACTGCCCGGCGCTATGGCCTGGACGGCGACAAGAAAGTGCCGCTGGAAAAGAAGCTGACCGACCCCAAGCTCAACATCCGCATCGGTTCCCGCTACCTGCGCGATCTGATCAACATGTTCCCGGGCAAGCTCGATCTGGCCCTGGCCGCCTACAACGCGGGCGAGGGCGCGGTGCAGCGGGCCGGAAACAAGATACCCAATTACAAGGAAACGCAGAACTACGTGCAGACCGTGATGGAGCTGTACCAGGCGCTCAAGCCGCCGCCTGCGGCCACAGCCACGCGTGCGGCACCGGCGCGGGTGCGCATGGAGCTGCAGGGCGGTGCGCGCGGCCGCGGCAACATGGTTGCGCCCGTGGCCGCGGTCGAGCCACCGCACCCTGCTGACACCCGCAACGATTAGCCTCGCGCGCCCTGTGTGCGCGCTATCTTGAGTTTTCATGAGCGAACAACCCCTCCTTGATCTTGTTGCCACGCCCGGCGATGACGCCTTGACGCTGGCCAGCTATGCCCAGCAGGCCTACCTGGAGTACGCCCTGAGCGTGGTCAAGGGCCGGGCCCTGCCGGACGTCTGCGATGGCCAGAAGCCGGTGCAGCGGCGCATCCTGTACGCCATGTCGCGCATGGGCCTGGGCTTTGGTGGCCCCAGCGGCAACACCGGCGCCAAGCCGGTCAAGTCGGCGCGTGTGGTGGGTGATGTGCTGGGCCGCTTCCACCCGCACTCCGACCAGGCGGCGTATGACGCACTGGTGCGCATGGCGCAAGACTTCTCCCAGCGCTATCCGCTGATCGATGGCCAGGGCAACTTCGGCAGCCGCGACGGCGACGGCGCTGCGGCGATGCGCTACACCGAGGCCCGGCTGGCACGCATCAGCAGCCTGCTGCTCGACGAGATCGACGAGGGCACGGTCGAGTTCATGCCCAACTACGACGGCTCCACCCAGGAGCCAAGGCAGCTGCCGGCGCGCCTGCCGTTCACCTTGCTCAACGGCGCCAGCGGCATTGCCGTGGGTCTGGCCACCGAGATTCCGAGCCACAACCTGCGCGAAGTGGCCGACGCCTGCGTGGCGCTGATCAAGAACCCGAAACTGGGTGAAGACGAACTGCTGGCCCTGCTGCCGGGGCCCGACTACCCCGGCGGCGGCCAGATCATCAGCAGCCATGCCGACATTGCCGAGGCCTACCGCAGCGGCCGCGGCTCGCTCAAGGTGCGTGCGCGCTGGAAGATCGAAGAGCTGGCGCGTGGCCAGTGGCAGCTGGTCATCACCGAGCTGCCGCCGGGCGTGAGCACGCAGCGGGTGCTGGAGGAAATCGAGGAGCTGAGCAACCCCAAGGTGAAGGCCGGCAAGAAGGCGCTGTCGCAGGACCAGACCCAGCTCAAGGCCACGCTGCTGGCGGTGCTGGATGCGGTGCGCGACGAGTCCAGCAAGGACGCCGCCGTGCGCCTGGTGTGCGAGCCCAAGACCAGCCGCATCGAGCAGCAGGAGCTGATCAACACCTTGCTGTCGCACACCAGCCTGGAGACCTCGTCGCCGATCAATCTGACGATGGTGGGCTTTGATGGCCGGCCGACGCAGAAGTCACTGCGCCAGATGCTCACGGAGTGGATCGCGTTCCGGCAAGACACGGTGCTTCGGCGCTCGCAGTTCCGGTTGAACAAGGTGCTGGAGCGCATTCACATCCTGGAAGGCCGGCAGCTGGTGCTGCTCAATATCGACGAGGTGATCGCCATCATCCGCCGCTCCGACGAACCCAAGGCGGCGCTGATTGCGCGCTTTGCCTTGTCCGAGAGGCAGGCCGAAGACATCCTGGATATCCGGCTGCGGCAACTGGCACGGCTGGAGGCCATCAAGATCGAGCAGGAGCTCAAGGGCCTGCGCGAAGAGCAGACCCGGTTGGAAGAACTGCTGGGTAATCCGGTGGCGCTGCGCCGGCAGATGGTGAAGGAAATCGAGGCCGATGCCAAGCTGTTTGCCGACCCGCGTCGCACCCTGATCCAGGCCGAGAAGAAGTCGGTGCTGGAGATCAAGGTGCCGGACGAGCCGGTGACCGTGGTGGTGAGCGAGCGTGGCTGGGTACGCGCCCGTGGCGACCACGGCCACGACCCGGCCGGCTTCGCCTTCAAGGCTGGCGACGGCCTGTATGGCACCTTCGAGTGCCGCACGGTGGACACGCTGCTGGTATTCGGCAGCAACGGCCGCGTGTATTCCGTGCCGGTGGCGCAGCTGCCCGGCGCCCGCGGTGACGGCGCACCGGTCAGCTCCCTGCTGGAACTGGAAGCCGGTACCCAGGCGCTGTATTACTTTGCCGGCCCGGCTGCGGCCACGCTGTTGCTCAGCGGCAGCGCCGGCTATGGTTTCCTGGCGACGGTGGAGAACATGACATCGCGCCTGAAGGCCGGCAAGGCCTTCGTCACTTGCAATCCGGGCGAGACGCTGTGCCGGCCGTCGCTGGTGGCTGGCACCCAAAACGGCGACAAGCCCCTGCCTGCAGCCACACACGTGGCTTGTGCGTCCACGTTGGGCCGGATCTTGACCTTCGAGATCAGCGAGCTCAAGAGCATGAGCAATGGCGGCCGGGGCCTGATGCTGATGGACCTGGAGCCCAAGGACACGCTGGCGGGCGCTGCCGCCTATACCCGGAGCACCCGTATTGAGGGCATCGGCCGCGGTGGCAAGCCACGGGACGAGACATTGGAGATCCGTAGCCTGAACAACGCCCGCGGCGCGCGGGCCCGCAAGGGCAAGGTGGCGGACTTGGGCTTCAAGCCGGCAGTGGTGTTGCGCGTCGAATAGCCGTCTCGCATCGGGGTTCCTCCCGCTTGACGGCCCTGGACGCGCTGCGTATTCTGGGTCGCAACCAGGCCTTGCGGCCAGCAGGAGACAACCCATGCAACTCACAGCCCAACAGCGGCAGCAGTTCGAGCAGGACGGCTATCTGTTCTTCCCCGGCCTGTTCTCGCCTACCGAGACCCAGACCCTGCTGGACGCCGTGCCCGAACTCTATGCCCGGCGCGAAGCCTTCAATGTGCGCGAGAAGGGCAAGGATGCGGTGCGCACCAATTTCGCCGCCCATCTGGTGAGCAAGCCCTTTGCCAGGTTGGCGCGGCACCCGCGCATGATCGAGCCGGTACAGGAACTGTTTGGTGAACAGCTCTACATGCACCAGTTCAAGATCAACGGCAAGATGGCCTTCGAGGGCGATGTCTGGCAGTGGCACCAGGACTACGGCACCTGGCTCAACGACGACATGATGCCGACCGAGCGCGCCATGAACGTGGCCATCTTCCTGGACGATGTGAACGAGCACAACGGCCCGCTGATGTTCATCCCCGGCAGCCACCGCAAAGGCGTGGTCGACGCCAGACATGACCTCACCACCACCAGCTACCCGCTGTGGACCGTGGACAACGCGCTGATCGCCGCACTGGTGGAGCGCGCCGGCGGCAAGCAGGGGGGCATTGTCAGCCCCAAAGGTCCGGCGGGTTCGATGATCCTGTTCCACAGTTGCCTGGTGCACGCGTCCAGTGCCAACCTTTCGCCCTGGAACCGCGTCAGCGTCTATTTGAGCCTGTGCGCCGTGAGCAACCATATCCGGCGCTTCAAACGGCCCGAGTTCATCGCGCACCGCGACTTCACACCCATCGAATGCCTGCCCGACGACTGCCTGCTGCAGGACTACCCCGTGGATCTGCCGTGGAAAGACGGCCTGCCCGCCAGCGCCATGCAGACCTCTTCTGTGCCTTTCGCTGAATTGAAGGAAGCAGCATGAGCTTGTATTCGAAGCTGCAGCAGCGGCAAGCCGACGGCAAGCCGATCCGCGTCGGCTTGATCGGCGCCGGCAAGTTCGGCGCCATGTACCTGGCGCAGATTTCCCGCACTCCCGGCGTGCAATTGCTGGGCATTGCCGATTTGTCGCCCGACGCGGCGCGCGCCAACCTGGCGCGCGTTGGCTGGCAGCCGCAGCAGTCGCAGGCCACCTCGCTCGATGCTGCGCTCAAGGATGGCAGTACCCACATCGGCGATGACTGGCAGGCACTGGTGCGCCATCCGGCCATCGACGTGATCGTGGAATGCACCGGCCACCCCATTGCTGCGGTGGACCATTGCCTGGAGGCTTTTGCCCACGGCAAGCATGTGGTCAACGTCACTGTCGAGGCTGACGCCTTCTGTGGCCCGTTGCTGGCGCGCCGGGCCCAGCAGGCTGGCGTGATCTATTCGCTGGCCTTTGGCGACCAGCCAGCGCTCATCTGCGACCTGGTGGACTGGGCCCGCACCTGCGGCTTCCCCGTGGTGGCAGCAGGCCGCGGTCACAAGTGGCTGCCGCACTTCAGCCAGTCCACGCCGGACACGGTCTGGGGTTACTACGGACTCTCGCCCGAACAGGCCCTGCGTGGGGGCCTGAACCCGAAGATGTTCAACAGCTTTCTCGATGGCTCCAAGCCTTCGATCGAAAGCACGGCCGTGTCCAACGCCACCGGCCTGGGTGTGCCGAGCAACGGCCTGCTCTATCCGCCGGCCAGCGTGGAGGACATCCCGTTCGTCACCCGCCCGGTGAGCGAGGGTGGCGTGCTCGAGCGCAAGGGCATGGTCGAGGTGATCTCGTCGCTGGAGACCGACGGCCGCGTGATCCCCTACGACATCCGCATGGGCGTCTGGGTGACGGTGGAGGCCGAGACCGACTACATCAAGAACTGCTTCGAGGAATACAACGCCCACACCGACCCCAGCGGCCGCTACTTCACGCTCTACAAGCGCTGGCATCTGATTGGCCTGGAGGTCGGCATGTCGGTGGCCAGTGTGGCACTGCGCGGCGAACCCACCGGTGTGGCCACCGCCTGGAATGCCGACGTGGTGGCCACCGCCAAGCGCGATCTGCGCGTGGGCGAGGTGCTCGATGGCGAGGGCGGCTACACCGTCTGGGGCAAGCTGCTGCCGGCCGCCACCTCGCAGCGCATGGGTGGCCTGCCACTGGGCCTGGCGCATGGCATCAGGTTACTGCGCCCGGTGGCGCAAGGCCAGTCGCTGAGCTGGGCTGACGTGGCGATTGACACCACGACCCATGCCTATCAGCTGCGGCAGGAAATGGAATCGCTGTTCGGCACATCCTTGCGCGCAGTGGCCTGAGCCTGCTTTGCGCGCAGCCGGTACAGGCGCGCCGTGCCGTGGTCCTTGGCCAGGGCCTGGGTGCCGACCAGGTCGCAGGCGAAAGCACCGTTCGCCTGTGCCGCCAGCACAGCAGCGAAAGGCTCTGTCACCAGCACCTGCCCCGGAATCACCACCGGCTCCACCCGGGCGGTACGCGTCACCTCGGCGCCGTAGAAAGCCAGCCTGCCGGTCATGGGGTCGATGCCCGAGAAAACAGGCCCGGTGTGCAGAGCGATGCGGATGTGCGTGTCCGCGGGCAAGCCCATGGCCAGCCAGTCGGTGCTGCCCAGCGCCGTAGACAGTGCCATGGCGAAGCCGGCCGCATCCTGCGGTGTGGCAAACACGGCATACAGGCCGTCGCCACTGGAACTGCACTCCAGCGGCTCGATACGGGTGCTGACAATGGTGCCGGGCACCAGCCCCCGAAATCGCTGGAAGAACGCGGGAAAGTGTTCCTCGGCCAGATGGCCGAAACCCTTGACATCGGCAAACAGCAGGCTCTTGATACTGCGCTTGCCGCCAGCGAGCACTGGCGATTGCGGCCGCGTGCGGGCTTCGTTGACCACGCCCGCCGTCGCCTGCGGGCCATGGCCTGCGCGCAGCGCTGTCAGGTCAATGGTGTGCAGCTCCAGGCCGTGCCGGCCCCACAGGTCCCGGGTCGCCAGGGTGCCACCGGTCAGCCCGGCCTGCGTCTCGTCCGCCACCAACAGGGCCGTTGACTTCACGGCCAGCTGTTGGGCACGCAACAGGCACAGGCCCAGCATCAGGTCTGAGGCATGCTCGAAAAGGGCGTCGTCGCCGAAGTAGCGACTTTGCGCGGCAACGGTGACCGAGCGTGCGCCTGCCAGCACGCGCTCGAAGCGCGTTGCCCAGGACGCCCCGCCCGGCAACACGCTGTAGGTCAGGAAGTCCCGCCGTTCGAAGGGCAGCACGATGTTGTATTCTTGGCCCAGCTTCAGCATGCACTCACAGAACAGGATGTCGCTGCCGCAGGCTGCCTGGGAATAGCCAATGGCTGGCAGACTGGCCGCGACGTGGCGTTCGATCGCCTCGCGCACAGGCTCTTCCAGTGCAGCTGGGAAACGGGCTACTGCGCGGTCGTCGGTGTCGATCATGTGGCCCGAAAACGCAATCACCCGTGACCCCGGCACCATTGCCAGGGCTTGCTGCGCGTCGGGCAACACCGGAGCCAGTAGCTGCAACTGTCGGCGCATGCTGGCCACGTCGCCATGGCGTGCGCCAGCGCGTTGGTGGGCCCGGCCGTAGGCATCGAACGCCTGTGCCAAATCGCCGCTGAGCAGGGCGGCCTCGCCGCGGGTGGCCCAGTCCCAGTGGTCCGGCGCTTGCGGCTGCTGGTCCAGCGCGGACAGGACCTGCTGCGCCAGCGTGGCGGCCTCGGCGTCGCGGCCAGCCAGGCGCAGCATGCTGGCAGCATTGATGCGGGCATGCAGGTTCGGGTGCAGACTGTCGGCCCGCAGGTAGGATGCGATGGCTGCATCCAATGCTGCGACACGGCCGGCATCGTCTTCGGCCAGCGTCCAGGCGTCTTTGGCCAGCCGTCCGGCCAGGCTTTCCACATCGGCATGCAGTGCCGTACCCAGGTTGGCCACCTGGCGCAGGCTGGCTATGGACCCGTGTGCTATGGCCAGGGCCCCGCAACGCGCGCACGCCAGCGCATGCAGGTAAAGCAGTTCGTGCTGCTGCGGGTTGTTCTGCACGGCTGCACGGGCGTACTCCATGGCCGCCAGGTTCTGCGCGCCGGCCAGCAGAGCGCGCACGGTGGCGATGAGATCTTCAGGCGAATGGCTGGTTTTCATGTCGTGAGCCATGTCTGTGCCTCAGCGTGCTGCGCCGGATGCGACCGGCGCGACCTGCATCACACCGAAGTTGGCAAAGCGCTTGCCATGCAGGGTAAACGACAACTCCCTACGCGCAGGGTCCCAGCGCATCGGTGTCTCGGTGTAGGGGTCCATCAGTGCGGGGCCGAAGCCGGGCAGCGCGGCGGCTACCTGGTCCGGTGCCAGCCCCGCGGCAATGATGCGGCGCTGCAGTTCCAGCAGGCGCGACAGACCCACCAGATCGTGGAGGCGGTAGCTGTAATTGCTGTAGTCCACGTGGCTGCGTTGCAAGGCCAGACGGCCCGCGAAGTTGTAGAACAGCGCGTCTGGTGACAAGACATGTCGTTGCTGTAGCTGCTGCAGAAATTGCCCGTGCGCAGCCAGCAGTTCCTTGGGCGAGCGCCCATACAGCGCTACGCTGTCCCTGAAAGTGGCATAGCTGGCATTGATGCTGGCATTGGGCCGCAAGCTCCATCGCACCAGCAGGTTCTGCAGCATCTCCGTCAGCTGCCAATCGAACTCGGTCGGCCCGTACGGCCACCTTCCGTGCTGAGCCGCGTCCCAAAAAAAGCGCATCGAGTTGCGGGCTTCCGCCTTCAAGGCACTGGCGATGTTGGTGCTGCTCACAGGCACCGGTACCGTAATGGCCTCCACCAGCTCCGGGTACAGACGCACCGTCTCCGGATATGCGTTCATGATCTCGCTGGCCAGCCGATACTTTCGGTGCAAGCCCAAGCTCGCGATGATCTGCGCAATCAGGATGTCGCTGGTTCGCAGCACCTGCTTCCACCACTGCACCTCAGCCGCCAGCGCGCGCAATGCCACGGCCCGCGTCGCCGGCGACTCCATCTGCAAGGCGATCCGGGCGTCCACCAGGTCACTGATGCGCAGGATGGGCGCAAATGATGGCAATGGTGTGTCCCAGCTGATGCGCGCCATCGCGGCGGTGTAGTCTTTGTGGTCATGCAAATGCAGGTAGCGTTCGAGATAGAACTTGCGCGCCACCAGAGCCCGCTCCACTGCGGCCCGTTGCCCTTGGTAGACCTCCAGGCAGTTTTCTGTTCCGGCATCGCACAGCCGCTTGCTGTCGTTGTCCAGGCGCAGCGGATGCTCACCCAGATAGTCGTCGACGCGGAAGCGCTTCAAGCTCCTTTGTGCAGCAATCACGCGGTCGTGGGCGGTAACGATGCGCTGCCCGGTGGCCCGCGGGTCGAGCTCGGGCGACGCGGCAAATCCCCACAGCAGGAAGAAGCCGGTTTGCTCGCCTGGCGGCTGCTCTGCGAACCGTTGCACCTCGGGCTTCAACGGCTCATCGGGAATCAGCCACCAACAGGCGACGACCGTGGTGACCAGCACCGCAAGGATCAGTCCCAGCCCCAGCAATATCCGGCGCAACAGGGGGCTCACCATGTGCGCTCCCGCAGGCAGGCGCCATGGTCGATGCGGCGCGGCTGCAGCACGTATCCGTCCAGTGCCAGTGGCACGCGGCAAGCGATGCGCCGGGCAATGATTTCCGGGTAGCGCTCCTCCTCCTCGAAGGTCCAGCGGGTCGCGATACCGTCACGCGCACCGCTCAGCAAGGCCTGACCGGGCTGCGCCAGAAAACCCACCTCCACGCGCTGGGGCATGTGGCCACTGAAGCGCATCAACGGCTTGGCCGTGGCCGCGCTCCACAGGATGGCGGAGCCGGAGCGGCCCCCCGTCAGGTAATACTGATTGGCGGCGTCGCAGTCCAGCTTGGACAGCGCTGAGTCCGGTGCTGCCAGGGTGGCGATCACCTGGCCGGTCTTCAGGTCCGACACCAGCGTGCTGGCGTCGCCCCGTGAGCTGAAGGTGACGCGCTGCTTGCAGGCGCTCATGGCGCTGGCCAGCGAGCCACTGCCGAAGCGCCGCATTTCCTTGGCGCTGGTTGCGTCAATCTCCACCATGACAGCGTTGGTGCCGAGGCGGAAGCGCTGGCCATCCGATGTGGCTTCAATGCCCCACACAAGACCCAGTGGCGCTCGGTATCTGGCCAGCACCTGTCCGCTGCCCGTATCGAATATCGCAACGCCCTGGTTGGAGGTGACGGCCAGGCGCTTGCCATCCAGCGCAAACGCCATGGCCGGATAGTTGCCCTCCACCTGCAGGCTGTGCAACAAGGCGCCATGCTCTGCGTCCCACAACTGCACAGCAAATTCACTGCCGCTGGCCAGCAGTTTGCCGTCGCGGCTCCAGGCCACACAGCAGGGCGTCTTGTCATGCCCGGCGAACCCAAACTTCTGCTTGCCGCTGGCCACCTCGAATACGCCCTGAGGCGTTGCCACTGCCGTGGCCGCAGGGTTGAATGCCACCTCGCCACTGCTGCCATAGGGCGCAAGCTCCGACAGCTTGCGCCCGTTCGCGGTGTCCCAAACGGTGCTCGGCGCAGCGGTGTTGGCAAACAGCAGGCGTGTGTTGTCTTCGTTGAGAAAGGCTTGCGCCGCGGCATCGCCGCTGCCAAAGCTGGCTGCCGGACCGGTCTCGTCCAGGTTCCAGACCTTGAGTGTCGGCTCCAGGTTCTCCCGCTGCAGGTCCATATTTGCGGGCGCCCTGGCAAAGCTGGCCAGTTGCCGGCCGTCGGGTGCCAGTGCGCTGGCCGTCAGGAAGCCGTGGTTGTGCTGGGCGACACTGAGCATGGCGCCGTTCTGCAGGTTCCAGGTCTTGAGCGCGCCGTCTTCCCCCAGCGTGGCAAAACGCTGGCTCTCGGGCAGGAAGTGCAGGTCCCGCACCCGGCCATTGTGGGCATGCAGATTCAGGCGCAGTTGGCCCGTGGCAGCGGCCCACACCAGTACGGTGCCAGACCAACCGGCGCTGGCGACCATGCGGCCATCGGCAGAGAACTTCAGGATATCGACGCCACCCGGGTGCCTGACCTGCGCCAGGGTCTTGCCGCCGGGCAGTTGCACGATCCGCAACTCGCCATCGGCGGTTGCCAGCGCTGCCCTCCGGCCCTGGCTGTCGAGCGCGAAGCGGTGTACGGCCATGCCCAGCGGCAGTGCCCACGGCCTGGCGCTGGTTGACAGCGGGTACTGCCAGAGCACGGCGCCGCTGGCGCCTGCGCGCAGGCACAGCAACTGCTGGCCCACCCATTGCTCTTGCCTGCAGACTGGCGCGAGCTCCAGCGCCACGGCCAGCCGCCCCAGGTCATAAACCATGGTGCGTAAGCCGTCCCGCGTTTCCCACACCGCTTGCTGCAGGTTCGGGCTCAGGCGCAAGGATTCGGCCAGTGGCTCGAACGGCAGCCGGGCCTCGCGCCCGGCCTTGCCGGTGGCAGCATCCACCACCTCCACCCGACCATCGTCGTACAACAACGCCAGCTCGGCGCCGCCGGCCAGGAAGTAGGCGCGCCGCCTGTCGCCCTGCGCGGCCTGCAGGCGCAGCAGCCGGTTGCCGTTGTCAGCACGCCAGACCGAAACACTGCCGTTCTTGCCGGTGCCGACCAGGCGTCGGCCGTCGTCGCTGAAGGCCGCGACCACCACACCCTCGGCGTCGTCGGCATGCACGCCGCTGAGCATGTCCACGCTGCGCATGGCCTGCTCCAGCATGATGCGCAGATCACGGCTCTCATTGCCCATGCTGTAGCTGCCGGACAGGAACACCGCCGCTTTGACCGGCTCTTCCTGCATCATGGCTTCGCGTCCCAGCGCCTCCAGTCGCTCCATCCGGTCCTGGCGGTAGGCCAGCGTGCCACCCGTACCCAATGCCAGCACCAGGCCCAGCAACGCCGCTGCGCGCCAGGCCAGGGTGCGGCGGGTGCGTTCCCGGTCGCGCTGGCGCAATTCGTCCAGCGGCAGGCC
>JANMKM010000172.1:0-6664 GCA_031372035.1 Rhodoferax sp.
GCGCCAACCGGTGCCGGACTGGCAGCAAAACCCTGGCGCAAGCGCTCCTGCCAGCGCCGGGCTGCAGCACCCAGGCGTTGCAGGTTGCGCCAGACCCAGCCTGACAGGCGGGTCAGCAATCGGGCCAGGAGCAGGCTGATGGTGCTGTGGCGGCGATCAAGTGAACGGGAAGGGAAGTTGCGGCGGGCCATACGATTTCTCCAAGACGCTGTCACGAGACTCGGCTACTCGGCAAGACGGACATGGTGCATGTGCTCAGGCCCGGCCGAACTGAATTCCAACGCCTTCATACGAACCATTTGCAGGAGCGATTTGACGGCTGGTCATACGAATCTTCTTGTAACACCAAACCTTCGGGGAAAGTCCATTCTGCACGACATTGAGAGCGCATTTCAGCCGTTCTCCGCCACTATTTCGCACCCTGGACATTCTTTGACGAAGTCGCAGAAGTATCAGCCCGGAGCAGCGTCTTTGGGGCATCATGGCATCAGGGTTTGCGCTAGAGCAAATCACCCGCTTGGTACCAATTTGTAACACCGTTGCCAGCCCGGGACAGGTATAAACTTTGTCGAGGTGTGCTGACGATGCCCACAACCATGCACCCGTTCGACTTCGGCCATCGGAGATAAGCAATGAGCTTTCATACATACCGCGTCACTGAGTTGTATTCCAGTGCAGATGGGCTGATCCAGTACATCGAGCTGAAGGAATCCCAGGGCCTGAGTGGCCAGTCGTTTTGGAATGGCATCACCATCAAGTCACGCACGGCGGTCGATGCCAGCGTTCCCGTCACCTACACGTTTCTCAACGACCTTCCCAGCACCAGCACGGCCGGCACAACGGTGTTGCTCGCGACCCAGGGCTTTGCCAACCTCGGCCTGGTCACACCCGACTTCATCATCCCGAATGGTTTCCTGTTGAGCGGTGGCGGCATCCTGAATTTCGGCAACGTCGACCAGCTGCAATATCCGGCCCTGCCAACCGATGGCTTTCATTCGATCAACCGGGTGAACGTGGCCTCACAGTGGGCCACTGGCACGGGTCTCAGCAGTGCCGGCACGCCAACCAACTTCAGCGGTAGCAGTGCCATCTTGGGCTTGGGCGGGCACATCGACGGCACGGCAGGCGCAGACACCATCACAGGCACCTCTGGCGCCGACGAGATCTTCCCTGGCCTGGGCGATGACGTGGTGCATGCCGGCGGCGGCAACGATGTTGTCTTTGCCCATGATGCCTCGATCGGCGCGGCGGTGAATGAGGGCAATGACACTATCTTTGGCGACAGCGGTGACGACTACCTCTCGGCCTACCCTGGCCTGGGCAACCACAGCATGGACGGCGGCTTGGGCAAGGACTCCCTGTTTGCGGGCAGCGGCGCCGACACCCTGCTCGGTGGTGACGACGACGACTACCTCTCCAGCGACGGCGTCAGCGGCAACCACTCGCTTGACGGTGGCGCCGGCAAGGACGCGTTGTATGGTGGCGCCGGCCGCGACACGCTGCTAGGCGGCAGCGGCGCGGACACGCTGTTTGGCGGCAATGGCTCCAGTGTGCTCGACGGCGGTGACGACAACGACCTGGTGGACGCACGCGGCCGCACCGGCAACAACCAGCTGTTCGGTGGCGCTGGAGCCGACACGCTCAATGGCGGCAACGGCAACGACAGCCTGTACGGGGATGACGGTAGCGACCAGTTGTCCACCCAGGGGCAGAGCGGCAACCACTGGCTCGACGGCGGCGCCAACGCCGACACCCTGATCGGCTCGGCCGGTCAGGACACGCTGACCGGTGGCAGTGGCGACGACAGCCTGACGGGAGGCGCGGGCAACGACGTGTTCCTGTTTGCCGCGCAGGGCAACGGCGTCGACCAGATCTCCGACTTTGCGTCAGGCGACCTGCTGCGCATCACTGGTGGCAACTTCAGTGGCGAAGTCAGCACCGGCACCGGCAGCGCCCTGGGCCTGGGCGGGGTGCAACTCAGCACGGCCAATGGCACCAGCGTGCTGTTCATCGGCACCGACGCCGTGGCCGGTGCCGATATCGAGATCCATCTGGATGGCACCCGCTTGCCCGGCGACTTCGTGCTGGCAGGCAACCAGATCAGCTTTGGCGCGATCACTGCGAACGGCAAGGCCGTGGACTTTCTGGCTTTCAGCTGGAAGGCCCACACCTTGCTTGACGGTGTCAGTATTGGTGGTGCGGGCCAGAACACCAGTACCGGTGTCGCCGGTAGCGCCAGCTTTGCCGCGGTTGCCGACAACGTGCTGCCGCTGTCGGTGGCGCGTGATGCTCCTGCAGAGAGCGCCGCCACGGCAGCAGCCGTCAACCTGCAGGACGCCATTGCCATCATGCGCCTGATCGTCGGCCTGGAGGCCAACGGTGTGGGCAAGCCACTGTCGCCCTACCAGGCGCTGGCCGCCGACTTTGACAACAACGGCACGGTCAGCCTGAACGACGCCATCGCTGTGCTGCGCCATGTGGTGGGGCTGTCCTCACCCGAGCCAACCTGGCACTTCGCCAATGAGGCCGATCTGTCGGTGCCCGGCAAGGCCGGCCTGAATCCGGGTGCGCCACCAGCCATCACCGCCGACCTGAGTGCCTCCAGCCCGGTGCATGTGGGGCTGGTGGGGTACCTCAGTGGTGATGTGGACGGCAGCTTCGGCGGTGCCGCCAATGCCCAGGACCTGGACAACACCCAGCCAGGATACTTTGTTGCTCTGGTGGACAGCCACCCGGGCCTGAGCCTGGCGCAGTTCGGCATCTATCCGGTCTGAACACAGCCCCCCCGGGGCGTATTCTCACGCGCTGGTATAAAGCCTGCTGACCAACCAGCAGGGATTGCCAGCGTGGCTATCGAGATCAGCACCAGCATCGAGATTGCAGCAGGGCAAACCGTCAGCTTTGTCGACCCGCCGAAATACGTGGTCAACGACTTCTACGCTGATCGGCCGGCCTACGTCTTCAACAAGAGTTTTCTGGCGCCCGTGGTCTTTACCAACCATGGTACGGTGGAGCTGACACTCAACCTCCCTGGCTATGCCTACGGCTTCGGCATTGCCCGCACCAGCGGCACCAGCTAAGGCGATCTGTTCTTCAATGCCGCCGACGGCGTGTTCCAGGTGCTTTCCACCTACGACTACGCACCCACCGACAGCAGCGCGGCCAGGGCCTTTTATGCGCCGCAGCAGTCGATCAGCGTGCGCAATGACGGCTGGATCGAAGTGACCAGCCTGCATGGCAATGCCGACGGCATCGAGACCTGGGACAGCTACAGCAGCATCACCAACAACGGCACGATCCGGGTGCGTGGCCAGCTGGACGTGACCGGCATCGACCGGCCCAATGGCGGCTATGTCACCAACACCGGGCTGCTGCGCGTCGACAGTGGCATCTGGGCTGTGGCGGTGGACTATGGCCAGTATTACTACGGCTTCAACAACAGCGGCACCATCATCGCCCGCACCGCGAAGGAGTCGCCCTACCCCAGTTTCGGCGTGTATGTGGGCATCAGCCTGGAGGCCGCCATTCCCGGCCAGACCTACTACACCTACCTGAACTCCGGCACGATTTCTGCCGACTACGCCTTCTGGATCAACCCCGGCTATGGCCTGGCGTCGCTGACACGATCCCGCGAAGAGCTGGACAACAGCGGCGAAATTGACGGCGCCATCAACCTGGCCTATGGCGACGACCTTCTGCGCAACAGCGGCGTGATCAACAGCTTCACCGACCTGGGCGAGGGCAATGACGTCTATGACGGCTCCGCCGGGCAGCACCATGGGGTGCTGGGAGCCGGCGTTGGCGCGGACACCGTGCTGGGCGGCGAAGGTGCAGAAGTGTTTTTCGGCGAACTCGGAACCGATCTGGTCCGGGCCGGCGCTGGCGACGACTTTGTGGATGGTGGCCGCGGCTCCGATGCGCTCGACGGTGGCACCGGCTTCGACACAATCTCCTACCTGCAGTCCAACGGCGCTGTCAGCGTCAACCTGGCCACCGGCCATGCCGACTCCGCCGACCATGACCTGGTCCGCAACTTCGAGGCGGTGATCGGCTCCGACTTCGCCGACCTGCTGCAGGGCTCGGACAAGAGCGAAGTCCTGGAGGGCGCTGGCGGTAACGACAGCATCACAGGCGGTGACGGCAACGACAGCCTGCTGGGCGATCAGGGCGCCGATACCCTGGCAGGTGGGGCAGGCGCGGACCAGTTCGTGTTTTCGGCCGGCGATGGCCGTGACCAGGTGGCCGACTTCAGCGCCGCCGACGCGCTGCGCATCTATGGCTTTGCCAGTTACCAGTCGCTGCAGCAGGTGGGTGACGACAGCCTGCTCACGCTGTCGGCCACCGATTCCATCCTGCTGCGCCATGTGCTCCTGGCAGATATCGCGCCCGGGCAACTTCAGTTCAGCAGCATCCCGCTGCAAGCCGCACCGGTGCCGCAAATCGCAACCAGCCAGATCGTCAGCTACGACCTGGTGATCCAAAGCGGCGAGGAACTGCGTTTCGTCAACCCGCAGCCGCGCTTCATCCAGTACAGCTACTTCGAGAACACCGGCCTGGTGTTTGAAACACTGCCGCACACGGCCCAGCCGTCGATCTTCAACGCCGGCACGCTGTATGTGGAAGGGTCTTCGGCTGCGCGCGTGCGTGGCACGTACTGGGAAATTGCCGACACCGGCAGCTACTTCGGCAGCGCACATGTGGTCAACCTGGCCAGCGGCGTGATTGACGTGGTCTCCACCGGATCGGCCGATGCCCTGGGGATCTACGCCCCGGAAGACTCCTGGAATTTCGGCCAGGTCATGGCCACTTCGGCGGGGGGTGCGGGCCTCGGCGTGGAATTCCATGGCTTTCGCCAATCCTTTGTTAACGGTGGCAGCATCGTCGTTCATGCGGCTCGGGATGGCCTGGGCTTGCTGAGCGAATATGACAGCTCGCTCTGGAGCAGCGGCAGCATCGAGGTCAGGGGTGGCAGCCCCAGCGTTGGCGTGCGCTGGTCCGGCGCCAGCTACTCCAATACACCGATGGTGTTTGCCAACAGTGGCAGCATCCATGTCAGCAACAGCCAAGGGGTCAGTGGCAGCATCGGCCTGTCCTTTGCGGCCAACGTAGGCGCGCCCCTGATCTGGAATTCCGGTGTGATCGAGGCCGACTATGCGATCCGGCTGGTTCCCTACACAACGCCCGAGCCGGCCATCGGCTCGAACATCTACAACAGCGGTGCGTTGCGCGGCCAGGTGGCTTTGGCACGCGGCACGGATATCCTGCTCAATACCGGCTCGATCAACGGTCTGATTGCGCTGGGCGAGGGCAATGATGTCTATGACGGCCGCAGCGGCACCCAGCAGGGTGGTGTGCATGGCGACGATGGCGATGACCTGCTGCTCGCCGGTGCGGACGCGGATGCACTCGACGGTGGTGCCGGCAACGACACGCTCGGCGGCGGCAGCGGCAATGACACGCTCACCGGCGGTTCCGGACTGGACAGCTTTCGCTTTGAAGCTGGCAGCGGCGCCGACGCCATCACCGACTTCACCAGCGCCGAGACGCTGCTGATCACCGGTTACGGCGGCTATCAGTCACTCCAACAACTGGGCAATGACGCGTTGTTGGTGTTCTCGGCCCAGGACCAGTTGCTACTGCGCAATGTCAGCGTGGCCAGCCTGGGCCAGGACAACTTCATCTTCTCCGCAGCCGCCATTGCCACGCAGCCCATGCCTGCGCCGCCCGTGGCACCGGCCGCATTGGCCACGCCGGCACTGCCAGATGCGCCACGGTTTGCGGACGCGAAGGGCCAACCCGGTGAGTTGCTGCATGGGGGACCGGAAGGTGACAGCCTGTTCGGCGGCTCCCTGGACGACAGCCTGGATGGCGGCCTGGGCGCTGACAGTCTGCTCGGCTCCGGCGGCCAGGACACGCTGGCAGGTGGTGCTGGTGACGACGTTCTCACCGGTGGTGCCGACCCCGACGTATTCCTGTTCGCTGCGCAGGGCAACGGCGTTGACCGGATTGCAGATTTCTCCGTCGGTGACCTGTTGCGCATCACCGGTGCAAATTTCCTGGGCCCCATCACCCTGGGTTCCGGTGCAGCTCTGGGTCCCAATGGCGTGCAGCTCAGCCAGGTGGGAGGCAACAGCATCCTGTTCATTGGTACTGACGCCGTGGCCGGTGCCGACATCGAGATTCACCTGGACGGCACCCGCTCTGTCAGTGACTTCGTGTTGCGGGGCAACCAGATCAGTTTCGGGCCGATCGTTATCGGCGGCAAGGCCGTGAATCTCCTGGCCTATGACTGGAAGACCCATACCCTGCTCGATGGCGTCACCGTCGACGGTAGTGGCAAGAGCGCAGGCACCGGCAGCACCGGCAGCGCCAGTCTTGCCGCCATCACTGACGATGTGCTGGCACTGAGCGTGACCCGTTCGGTGTCAACCGGCGAAAGCGCAGCCACGGCCGGCGCGGTGAACCTGCAGGATGCTGTTGCCATCATGCGCATGATCGTGGGGCTCGAGGTCAACGGCACAGGCAAGCCGCTGTCGCCCTACCAGGCGCTCTCTGCTGACTTTGACGGCAATGGAGCGGTCAGCCTGAACGACGCGATTGGCGTGCTGCGCCACGTGGTGGGGCTGTCATCTCCCGAGCCAACCTGGCACTTCGCCAATGAGGC